>NZ_JACZCQ010000013.1 GCF_014904705.1 Nisaea sediminum | reverse complement strand
AAGGCACCGAGATGGTGATGCCGGGCGACAACATCGCGATGACGGTTCAGCTGATCGCGCCGATCGCCATGGATGAAGGCCTGCGCTTCGCGATCCGCGAAGGCGGCCGCACCGTCGGCGCCGGCGTCGTCGCCAAAATCGTCGAGTAACGGTTCGTTCTTAAGGCTCGTCGAGCGAGCCGGAGATTGAAGAAAATGGATAGTCAGAACATCAGAATCCGCCTCAAGGCGTTCGATCACCGGGTCCTCGACCAGTCGACCGGCGAGATCGTGAACACGGCGAAGCGCACCGGCGCGCAGGTCAAGGGCCCGATCCCGCTGCCGACCCGTATCGAGCGTTTCACCGTTCTTCGCGGCCCGCACATCGACAAGAAGAGCCGTGAGCAATTCGAGATCCGCACCCACAAGCGGGTTCTGGACATCGTCGATCCGACCCCGCAGACGGTCGACGCTCTGATGAAGCTCGATCTCGCGTCCGGCGTTGACGTCGAAATCAAGCTCTAACGCTGAGGAACAGATTCATGCGTTCCGGAGTAATCGCACAGAAGATGGGCATGACCCGCGTCTTCACCGAAACAGGTGATCACGTGCCGGTCACGGTCCTGAAGATGGACAACTGCCAGGTGGTGGGAGTCCGCACCGAGGAGACCGACGGTTATACGGCGGTGCAGCTCGGCGTCGGCGCCGCCAAGGTGAAGCGCGTCAGCAAGCCGATGCGCGGCCATTTCGCCAAGGCGAAGGTCGAGCCGAAGCGTAAGCTGGCCGAGTTCCGCGTCAGCCCCGACGCCCTGCTCGAGGTCGGTGCGGAAATCACCGCCGACCATTTCGTTGCCGGTCAGAAGGTCGACGTCGTCGGCACCTCGATCGGTAAGGGCTTCGCCGGTGCCATGAAGCGGCACAATTTCGGCGGCCTGCGTGCCAGCCACGGTGTCTCCATCTCCCACCGCTCCCACGGTTCCACGGGTAACTCCCAGGATCCGGGCCGTGTGTGGAAAGGCAAGAAGATGGCCGGTCACCTGGGTGACGAGCGGGTCACGACGCAGAACCTCGAAGTGGTTCAGCTCGATGCCGATCGTGGCCTGATCCTGGTCAAGGGGTCGGTTCCGGGCGCCAAGGGCGGCTGGGTTCTGATCTCCGACGCCGTGAAGGCGAAGTTGCCGGAAAATCTTCCGTTCCCGGGTGCCGTGCGCACGCCGGCGGCGGCTGCCGAGGCGGATGCCGCCGAAGCGCCGGTCGAAGCGGAAGCACCGGCCGCCGTCGAAACCTCGGCTGACGACAACGCCGAGAATAAGGACTGAGGGTCATGAAGCTTCCTGTTACGACACTCGACAACAAGAAGTCCGGCGACATCGAAGTCGCGGACTCCGTGTTCGCCGTCGAGCCGCGCCGGGACATCCTGGCCCGCGTGGTGAACTGGCAGCTGGCCAAGCGCCGCGCCGGTACCCACCAGACCAAGACGATCTCGGACGTCAGCGGCACGACCAAGAAGCCGTTCCGGCAAAAAGGCACCGGCCGGGCCCGCGCGGGCTCGCTTCGGGCGACGCAGTATCGCGGCGGCGGGATCTCCCACGGTCCGGTCTCCCGTGACCACGGCTTCGCTCTGCCGAAGAAGGTGCGCAAGCTCGGCATGCGCTCCGCGCTCTCTGCCAAGCAGGCCGAAGGCAAGCTGGTGGTGATCGACGATGCAACCGGCGCGACCAAGACCAAGGAACTCGCGAGCAAGCTCGCCGCCCTCGGTTGGAAGTCGGTCCTGATCATCGGCGGCGCGACTCTCGACGAGGGTTTTGCCCGCGCCGCGCGCAACATTCCGAACGTGGATGTGCTGCCGGAGCAGGGTGCGAACGTCTATGACATTCTCCGCCGCGACACCCTGGTCCTGACCAAGGCCGCCGTGGAAAGCCTGGAGGCTCGCCTGAAATGAGCATGCGTCCCTACAACGCCCGCCAGGTGCGGATGAGCGACGAACGCGCGTACGACATCATCGTCCGCCCGATCGTCACCGAAAAGTCGACCCTTGGCTCGCAGTACGGCCAGGTGACCTTCGAGGTCACGCTGGACGCGACCAAGCCGGAGATCAAGGTCGCCGTCGAGAAGCTGTTCGACCGCAAGGTGAAAGCGGTGAACACCGTGCTCAACAAGGGCAAGGTCAAGCGCTTCCGCGGCAAGATCGGTAAGCGGTCCGACTACAAGAAGGCGATCGTCACTTTCGAGGACGGTCAGGACATCGACGTTACCCAGGGGGTCTAATCCATGGCGTTGAAGACATTCAATCCGACGACGCCGTCCCAGCGTGAACTGGTGATCGTCGACCGCTCGGAACTCTGGAAAGGCAAGCCGGTCAAAGCTCTGACCCGCGGCCTGACCAAGTCCGGCGGACGTAACAACCACGGCCGCACCACTGCCTTCTGGCGTGGCGGCGGGCACAAGCGCAAGTACCGCATCATCGACTTCAAGCGGACGAAGTTCGACGTCGCCGCGACGGTCGAGCGGCTGGAATACGATCCGAACCGGACCGCGTTCATTGCGCTGATCAAGTATGATGACGGTGAGCTGGCCTACATCCTGGCTCCGCAGCGTCTCAAGGCGGGTGACAAGGTCATCGCCGGCGAGCGCCAGGACATCAAGCCGGGCAACGCGATGCCGCTGAAGAACATCCCGGTGGGCACGATCGTGCACAACGTGGAGTTCAAGCCGGGCAAGGGTGGTCAGATCGCCCGCTCCGCCGGTGCCTATGTCCAGATCGTTGGCCGCGACCAGGGCTATGCTCTGCTGCGCCTCACCTCCGGTGAAGTGCGCATGGTCCGCGGCGAATGCATGGCGACGATCGGTGCGGTGTCCAACCCGGACCAGCAGAACACCAATATCGGTAAGGCGGGCCGGTCCCGCTGGCTCGGCAAGCGCCCGCATGTCCGTGGTGTCGTGATGAACCCGGTCGATCACCCGCATGGCGGTGGTGAAGGCCGGACCTCCGGCGGTCGCCATCCGGTGACCCCGTGGGGCAAGCCGACCAAGGGCAAGCGCACCCGCAACAACAAGAAGACCGACCGCATGATCGTGCGGCGTCGCCGGAAGTAAGAGGAGATAGACGTTGGCACGTTCTGTTTGGAAAGGCCCGTTTGTTGACGGGTATCTCCTGAAGAAGTCCGACGCGACACGCGCGTCCGGCCGTAACGAGGTCATCAAGACCTGGTCGCGCCGGTCGACGATTTTGCCGCAGTTCGTCGGTCTGACCTTCGGGGTTCACAATGGCCAGAAATTCGTTCCGGTTCTGGTGACCGAGAACATGGTCGGACACAAACTCGGCGAATTCGCGCCGACCCGCACTTATTACGGCCACGCGGCCGATAAGAAGTCGCGGCGCTGAGGACTGGAGCAGAGACCATGGGAAAGAGTGCGGCCGAACGCAGGCTGGACGATACCGAGGCGAAGGCAGTGCTCCGCAATGTACGCGTGAGCCCGCAGAAGCTGAATGTCGTCGCGCAGATGATCCGTGGCATGGATGTGGAAAAGGCTCTCGCAGCCCTGACCTTCTCCCGCCGCCGCATCGCGAACGACGTGAAGAAGGTTCTGCAGTCCGCCATCGCGAACGCTGAGAACAACCATCAGCTCGATGTTGACCGGCTTTTCGTCAAGGAAGCCTCCGTCGGCAAGAGCATCGTCATGAAGCGCTTCCGTCCGCGGGCGCGGGGGCGTGTCGGCAAGATCATAAAGCCGTTCTCGCACCTCACTGTGGTCGTGCGCGAGCGCGGGGAGACCGAATAATGGGTCATAAAGTAAATCCGATCGGGCTTCGCCTCGGCATCAACCGGACCTGGGATTCCCGCTGGTTCGCTGCCAAGGAATATGGCGATCTCCTGCACGAGGACATCCGGATCCGCCGCTTCCTGCACAAGCGTCTGTCGCAGGCCGGCATCTCCCGGATCGTCATCGAGCGTCCGGCGAAGCGCTGCCGGATTGCCATCTACACCGCCCGTCCGGGCGTGGTTATCGGCAAGAAGGGTCAGGACATCGAGAAGCTCCGTCAGGAACTTTCGAAGATGGCCGGAACCGAGGTCAGCCTGAACATCCTCGAGATCCGCAAGCCGGAAATCGACGCCAAGCTGGTTGCCGACAATATCGCGCAGCAGCTCGAGCGCCGCGTTGCCTTCCGCCGAGCCATGAAGCGGGCCGTCCAGTCCGCCATGCGTCTCGGCGCCCAGGGCATCCGGATCAACTGTGCCGGCCGTCTCGGCGGCGCGGAAATCGCCCGGACCGAATGGTACCGCGAAGGCCGCGTTCCGCTTCACACGCTGCGGGCCGACATCGATTACGGCGAGTCCACCGCGCAGACCACCTATGGCGCCTGCGGCGTCAAGGTCTGGGTCTTCAAGGGCGAGATCATGGAACATGATCCGCTTGCCAGTGAAAAGCGGCTGACCGACCAGCCCGGCGCGCAGCGCTGAGCCGGCGGACAGGGTAGAGGATTGAAAGATGCTTAGTCCGAAGCGCACAAAATTCCGGAAGGCCCACAAGGGGCGCATTCACGGAAACGCCAAAGGCGGCACGACGCTGAATTTCGGCTCCTACGGTCTGAAGGCGATGCAGCCGGCGCGGGTCACCGCGCGTCAGATCGAAGCGGCCCGTCGTGCGATCACCCGTCACATCCGCCGTGCCGGCCGGGTGTGGATCCGGATTTTCCCGGATGTTCCGGTGTCGTCCAAGCCGGCTGAAGTTCGTATGGGTAAGGGCAAGGGCACGCCCGAGTTCTGGGTGTGCCGTGTAAAGCCCGGTCGCATCATGTTCGAGCTCGAGGGCGTTCCGCGGGACCTGGCCGAAGAAGCGTTCACGCTTGCTTCCGCCAAGCTTCCGCTCGACACGCGCTTCGTTGCCCGGCTCGGCGAATAAGGCCGGGGGAGAGAAGAACGATGGCAAGCAAGGCAGCAACCGATCTTCGCGCCAAGACGGCCGATGAGCTGAAGACCAGCCTGGTGGACCTGAAGAAGGAGGCCTTCAACCTCCGTTTCCAGCGCGCCAACGGCCAGCTGGAGAACACTGCGCGGATGCGGCAGGTGCGCCGCGAGATCGCGCGCATCAAGACGATCCTGCACGGGCAGGCCAGCGCTTAATCGGCGCTGGATTTAGGAGACGAAAAATGCCGAGGCGAATTTTGCAGGGCACCGTGGTGAGCGACAAGGGCGAGAAATCTATCGTCGTCCGCGTCGAGCGTCGCGTCATGCACCCGATCTATAAGAAGTTCATCAAGCGCTCGAAGAAGTTCGCCGCGCATGACGAACAGAATGCGTGCAAGGTCGGCGACATTGTGCGGATCCAGGAATGCGCTCCGATTTCGAAGCGCAAGAGCTGGATCGTCGTTGAAGACGCCGGCGGCGAAGCTTAAGCGACGGAAGGAGTGACGACATGATTCAGATGCAGTCAAACCTCGATGTCGCTGACAATTCCGGCGCCCGCCGTGTCCAGTGCATCAAGGTTCTCGGCGGTTCCAAGCGCAAGGTCGCTGCCGTCGGTGACGTGATTGTGGTCTCCGTGAAGGAAGCAATTCCGCGGGGCCGCGTGAAAAAGGGTGACGTGCTGCGGGCGGTGATCGTCCGGACCGCGAAAGAGATCCGCCGCAATGACGGTTCCTCGATCCGGTTCGATCGCAATGCCGCGGTGCTGATCAACAAGCAGAACGAGCCGATCGGGACCCGTATCTTTGGTCCGGTGACCCGTGAACTTCGCGCCAAGAAGTTCATGAAGATCATCTCGCTCGCACCGGAGGTGCTGTGATGGCAACTAAGTTCAAGGTGAAAAAGGGCGACAAGGTTGTCGTCACCACCGGGAAGGACAAGGGCAAGACGGGCGAAGTTCTGCGCGTCATTCCGGCCGAAAGCCGGGTCCTGGTCCAGGGTGTGAACATGGTCAAGCGCCACACGCGCCCGACCCAGTTCGCCGCCGGCGGGATTATTGAGAAAGAGGCGCCGCTTCACATCTCGAATGTGGCGCACATCGACCCGAAGTCCAACGAGCCGACGCGCGTCGGGATTCGTGTTCTCGAGGACGGACGTAAAGTCCGCTTCGCGAAACGGTCCGGCGAAGTGATCGACGCTTAAGCGCGCTCGAAAGAAGGCCAGATATGTCGCGATTGAAAGAAGTATACGAGAGCACGATCAAGCCGGAGATGATGTCGGAGTTCAAATACTCGAACCCGATGAAATGTCCGACGATCGAGAAAGTCATCGTCAACATCGGCGTTGGCGAGGCGGTGCAGGATTCCAAGAAGGTGAAAGCCGCTGCGGAAGACCTCGCCCTCATCACCGGTCAGCGTCCGATCGTCACCCGCGCGAAGAAGTCGATTGCCGGCTTCAAGCTCCGCGAGGGCATGCCGATCGGCTGCAAGGTCACCCTTCGCCGCGAGCGGATGTACGAGTTCCTGGATCGTCTGGTGAACATCGCCCTGCCGCGCGTCCGTGACTTCCGTGGTCTCAGCCCGAAAAGCTTCGACGGGCGCGGCAACTATTCGATGGGCCTGAAAGAGCAGATCGTGTTCCCGGAAATCGACTACGACAAGGTCGACTCGATCCGGGGCATGGAAATCGTCGTTGTGACGACGGCCGAAACCGACGATGAGGCGCGCGAGCTGCTGCGTCGCTTCAACTTCCCGTTCGTGAACTGATCGGGCTGGAGAAGACTCATGGCGAAGAAAAGCGCGATCGAAAAGAACAGGAACCGTCAGAAGCTGGTCCAGCGGGATACCGCGAAGCGGGAGCGCCTGAAGGCGGTCATCGCGGACAAGGATCTGCCGATGGAAGAGCGGTTCAAGGCCGCCCTGAAGCTGAACGAGATGCCGCGGAACGGTGCCAAGATCCGTCTGCGCAACCGCTGCGAAGTCAGCGGTCGCCCGCGCGGCTACTACCGCAAGCTCAAAATGTCCCGCATTGCCCTGCGCGATCTCGGCTCGATTGGCCAGATCCCGGGCATGGTCAAGTCTAGCTGGTAAGAGAGGAGTCTGACCGTGACGATGAGTGATCCTCTCGGGGATATGCTGACCCGGATCCGGAATGGCCAGTCCGCTGGTAAAAGCGTTGTGCTGAGCCCGGCGTCGAAGCTGCGGAGCAACGTGCTCGAAGTTCTGATGCGCGAAGGTTACATTCGCGGTTATTCGAGCGCCGAGGTCCGTGCAGGTATCGGCGAACTGACGATTGAACTGAAGTACCACGATGGCGAGCCGGTGATCCGCGAGATCAAGCGCGTGTCCCGCCCTGGCCGTCGGGTATATTCGAAGATCAAGGACCTGCCGCGGTGCTACAACGGTCTGGGTATCCAGATCCTGTCGACCCCGCGCGGCATTCTGTCCGACAACGAGGCCCGCGCTGCCAATGTCGGCGGCGAAGTCCTCTGCCAGGTATTCTGATCGGAGCCAGGACAATGTCACGTATTGGTAAAAACCCGGTCGCTCTTCCGAGCGGCGTCACCGCCGAGGTCGGCGCGGACGCCTTCTCGGCGAAGGGCAAGCTCGGCCAGCTCTATGTCCCGCTCAGCGATGATGTCGATATCGCGATCGAGGATAATCTGGTCAAAGTGTCGCCGAAGAATGAGTCCAAGCGTTCCCGTGCCATGTGGGGTACGATGCGCGCCCGCGTGCAGAACGCGGTCACGGGCGTTTCGGACGGCTTCACGATCAATCTCGAGATCAACGGCGTCGGTTATCGCGCCGCGGTCGAGGGCAAGAACCTCGTCCTCTCGCTCGGCTTCAGCCATCCGGTGAACTATCCGATCCCGGAAGGCATCACCATGAAGTGCGAGAAGCCGACGTCGATTTCGATCCATGGTGCCGACAAGCAGAAGGTTGGTCAGATCGCGGCTGAAATCCGCGGGTATCGTCCGCCGGAGCCCTTCAAGGGCAAGGGTGTCAAGTACGAGACCGAGACCATCCTTCGCAAGGAAGGCAAGAAGAAGTAAGGAACCGGGGCATGCTGAACTCAAAGAAACTCTTCCAGCGTCGCCGCGAGCGGACTCGTACCGCGCTGCGCGCAAAGACGAATGGCAAGGCCCGGCTCTCCGTGTTCCGGTCCTCCAAGAACATCTATGCGCAGATCATCGACGATCTGAAGGGCGAGACCCTCGTGAGCGCGTCTTCCATCGAGAAGGACGTTCGGGGTGGCCTGAAGACCGGGGCCGACAAGGCCGCGGCCGCGCAGATCGGAAAGCTGATCGGCGAACGTGCGGTGAGCAAGGGCGTCACCGACGTCGTGTTCGACCGCGGCGGTTACCGCTATCACGGGCGCGTCAAGGCTCTGGCCGACGCCGCGCGTGAAGCCGGACTGAAGTTCTAGAAAGGGCCGGGACATGGCACGAGGCGAAAGACGAGATCGCGACGCGCGCGAAGAACCGGAACTGGTTGAAAAGCTGGTCGGTATCAACCGCGTCGCCAAGGTTGTGAAGGGCGGTCGCCGGTTCGGCTTCGCCGCCCTGGTGATTGTCGGTGACGGCCGCGGCCGCGTCGGCTACGGCGCGGGCAAGGCCCGTGAAGTGCCGGAAGCGATCCGCAAGGCGACCGAGCAGGCGAAGCGCGGCATGGTCCGCGTGCCGCTGCGCGAAGGCCGCACGCTGCACCACGATATCGGCGGTCGCTTCGGCGCCGGCCGGGTGATCCTGCGGTCGGCTCCGGCCGGTACCGGTATCATCGCGGGCGGTCCGATGCGTGCGATCTTCGAAGCGCTGGGTATGCAGGACGTCGTGGCGAAGTCCACCGGCACCTCCAACCCGCACAACATGATCAAGGCCACCTTCGAGGCGTTGAAGAACGTCCGGTCCCCGCGCGCGGTTGCGGCCAAGCGCAGCAAGAAGGTCTCCGAGATCTTCGGCCGGTCCGGCGCCGACGCCGAAGCGGCACAGGCCTAAGGACGGAGAAGAGCCATGGCGGCGACGAAGAAGAAGGCTGGCAAGACGGTCACGGTCACCCAGATCGGCAGCCCGATCGGCCGGACCAAGGACCAGGAGCAGACCCTGATCGGTCTCGGTCTGAACAAAATGCATCGCACGCGCACCCTGGAGGACACTCCGTCGGTTCGCGGCATGATCAATAAGGTTCACCATCTGGTGCGCGTCGAAGACGCGTCCTAAGGCGATCAGGCAGTACATCAAGGCGATCCGGCCGTTGCCGGAACGAGGGCAAGAACGATGAAACTCAACGAACTTCGCGACAATCCGGGCGCGCGTCCGTCCGGCAAGCGGGTCGGCCGCGGTGCCGGTTCCGGCCTCGGCAAGACCGCCGGCAAGGGTCAGAAGGGTCAGACCTCGCGCTCCGGCGTTGCCATCAACGGCTTCGAGGGCGGCCAGATGCCGATCCATCGCCGCCTGCCGAAGCGTGGCTTCAAGAACCCGTTCCGCAAGGAATACGCGCCGGTCAATGTCGGCACGATCCAGGCGGCGATCGACGCGGGCAAGCTCGACGGCAAGAAGACCATCGATGCCGCGGCGCTTCAGGCCGCCGGCGTGGTCGGTCGTCTGCGCGACGGCGTGCGCCTGCTTGCAACGGGCGAGCTGAAGGCCAAAGTTAAGGTGGAAGTTGCCGGTGCATCGGCTGCCGCGATCGCGGCGGTCGAGAAGGCCGGTGGTTCCGTTACGGTTGCGGCCGCCGCCGCGAAGCCGGGCAAAGAAGCGGGCGACTCCTCCAGCGAGTAACCTGACATCCACCGATTGGGTTCAGCGACATGGCATCCAGCGCCGAGCAATACGCTTCATCGATCAACTTCGGGGCCTTCGCGAAAGCGACGGAACTCAAGAAACGCATCTGGTTCACACTGGGTGCGTTGATCGTTTACCGCCTCGGGACCTATATCCCGATCCCGGGCATCGACCCGGCGGTGCTGGAGCAGATCTTCTCGCAGAATTCCGGCGGCATCCTCGGCATGTTCGACATGTTCGCGGGCGGTGCGCTGGGCCGCATGACGATCTTTGCGCTGAACATCATGCCGTACATCTCCGCGGCCATCATCATGCAGCTGATGACCGCGGTGTCGCCCAGCCTCGAGACCCTGAAAAAGGAAGGCGAGACCGGGCGCAAGAAGATCAACCAGTACACCCGCTATCTGACGGTGCTGCTGGCGGCCTTCCAGGCCTACGGCATCGCTACCGGGCTCGAGTCCATGGCGGACGGCACGGCTGTCGGCAATCCGGGCTATTTCTTCCGCGCGACTGCGGTGATCACCCTGGTCGGCGGGACCGTCTTCCTGATGTGGCTCGGTGAGCAGATCACCGCGCGCGGCGTCGGCAACGGCATTTCGCTGATCATCTTCGCCGGTATCGTGGCGCAGCTTCCGACAGCGCTTGCTGGCACGCTGGAACTCGGCCGGACCGGCGCGCTTTCCGCTGCTGTTATCGTGCTGATCCTGATCATGGCGGTCGCCGTCATCGCCGGCATCGTGTTCGTTGAGCGCTCGCAGCGCCGGATCACGGTGCAGTATCCGAAGCGCCAGGTCGGCAACCGGATGTTCGGCGGAGAGAACTCGCATCTTCCGCTCAAGATCAACGTCTCGGGCGTCATTCCGCCGATCTTCGCTAGCTCCATTTTGCTGATGCCGGTGACGGTCGCGCAGATGACCACGGCCGGCGGCGGCGGGCCGGAGTGGCTCACGACCTTCACCGCGATGGTGGGCCGCGGACAGCCGCTTTACATGGCGATCTTCGTCAGCCTGATCGTGTTCTTCGCGTTCTTCTATACCGCCATCGTCTTCAATCCGGCGGAGACCGCGGACAACTTGCGGAAATACGGCGGCTTTGTGCCCGGGATCCGTCCCGGCAAGAACACGGCCGATTATCTCGACTACGTTCTGACCAGGCTCACGGTGCTGGGTGCCGGCTATCTCGCCGCGATCTGCATCCTTCCCGAGATCCTGATCAGCCAATATCAGGTGCCCTTCTATTTCGGGGGAACGAGCCTGCTCATCGTCGTGACGGTGACCATGGATACTGTGGGCCAGATCCAGTCGCATCTGCTGGCGCATCAGTATGAGGGCCTGATCAAAAAATCAAAACTGAGGGGGAAACGTCGATGAATCTGATTTTGCTCGGCCCTCCGGGTGCCGGAAAGGGGACCCAGGCGAAGCGCCTGGAGGACAAGTTCAAGATCGTCCAGCTCTCCACCGGTGACATGCTGCGCGCGGCGATCGCGTCTGGCAGCGATGTCGGCCTGAAGGCGAAGAGCATCATCGACGCAGGCGGTCTGGTCTCCGACGACATCATGGTTCAGATGATTTCCGAACGTGTCGACGAGCCGGATTGCAAGAACGGTTTCATTCTCGACGGCTTCCCGCGCACCGTGGCGCAGGCGGAAGCGCTCGACGTCATGCTGGCCGACAAGGGCCTGAAGATCGATCACGTGATCGAACTCAAGGTCGACGAAAGCATCCTGTTTGATCGCATCCGTACCCGGATCGCACAGACACCGGAAGCCGAGCGTCGCAGCGACGACAACGAAGAGACGCTGAAGAAGCGGCTCGATGTGTACAAGGAACAGACCGCTCCGATCACGCCGTATTACGCGGCCAAGGGAGCGCTGAAGACGGTGGACGGCATGGCCTCCATCGAAGAGGTGAGTGCTCAGATCGACGCGATCGCGGCGGCCTGAGTTTGGGATTTGAGGTGCGGGTAAACCGGTTGACTCGGCAATTCGGTTGCGTATAATCCGCGCCCTCGGTTTCGGAGAAACCGTGCGTATTCGCTTGCGCGAATTTTCCGAGTTCGGTGCCTGGGTCAGATGACCCGTAATTTTGTTGGACGCTGACAAGCGTTGTACTGAGGAGTTTGCTCGTGGCGCGCATCGCAGGCGTGAATATCCCGACGCAAAAGCGTGTCGAGATTGCTTTGACATACATTCATGGTATCGGCCGGACCACCTCCACAAAGATCTGTGAGAGCGTCGGTATCCCGCGCGAGCGCCGTGTACATGAACTGACCGAAGACGAAGTCGCGCGCCTGCGCGAGGTCATCGACCGCGATCAGGTGGTCGAGGGTGACCTGCGCCGCAAGGTGGCGATGGACATCAAGCGTCTGATGGACCTGGGCTGCTATCGCGGCCTGCGGCACCGCAAGGGCCTGCCGGTGCGAGGTCAGCGGACCCACACCAACGCGCGGACCCGCAAGGGCCCCGCGAAGGCTATCGCTGGTAAGAAGAAGTAATTTCGGGTTCGACCCGAAAAGCCGGAAGGGCAGTAAATGGCTAAGCAACCGACCCAGGGTCGCGTCAAGCGCCGCGAGCGGAAGAACATCACTTCCGGTGTCGCGCACGTGAACGCATCCTTCAACAACACCATGATCACCATCACCGACGCCCAGGGCAACGCGATCTCCTGGTCCTCCGCCGGTGCGATGGGTTTCAAGGGCTCCCGTAAGTCCACCCCGTACGCGGCGCAGGTCGCGGCCGAGGATGCCGGCAAGAAGGCCGCCGAGCATGGCATGAAGACCCTTGAGATCGAAGTCAGCGGCCCGGGTTCGGGACGTGAGTCCGCTCTGCGCGCGCTGCAGTCTGTCGGCTTTGCCGTGACCTCCATTCGCGATGTCACGCCGATCCCGCACAACGGCTGCCGGCCGCCGAAGCGGCGCCGGGTCTAAGGAACGGACGGCTTCGGCCGTCCGACCGATAGCGCCTTGGCCCCGAAGCAGTCGGTTTCGGGGCCGAAAGCATAAGTTAGAGGCCCGCGGGTCTCGATAGCGATGAGGTCACTCCCGTGATTCAGAAGAACTGGCAGGCTCTGATAAAGCCGAACAAGCTCGATGTGCAACCGGGTTCGGATCCCGCCCGCAAGGCAACGATCGTGGCGGAGCCGCTGGAGCGTGGATTCGGTCTGACCCTCGGCAACGCGCTTCGTCGCATCCTGCTGTCGTCCCTCCAGGGCGCGGCGGTGACGGCGGTCCAGATCGACGGCGTGCTTCACGAGTTCTCCTCCGTCGCCGGCGTCCGCGAGGACGTCACCGACATGGTGCTCAACATCAAGGCCATCGCGCTGCGCGCCCACAGCGAAGGCCCGCGCAAGATGCGTCTGAAGGCCGAAGGCCCCGGCGAAGTCACCGCGGGCATGATCGAAGCCGGCGCCGACATCGAGGTCATGAACCCGGATCTGGTGATCTGCACCCTCGACAATGGCGCCAGCCTGTCGATGGAATTCACCGTCGAGACCGGCAAGGGCTACGTTCCGGCCAGCGCCAACCGCCCGGAAGACGCGCCGATCGGCCTGATCCCGGTCGATGCGATCTTCTCTCCGGTGCGCCAGGTCACCTATAAGGTCGACAACACCCGCGTCGGCCAGGTCACTGACTATGACAAGCTGTCCGTGACCGTCGAGACCGACGGCTCGCTGACCCCGGAAGACGCGGTGGCCTATGCCGCCCGCATCCTCCAGGACCAGCTCCAGCTCTTCATCAATTTCGAAGAGCCGCAGCAGGTGGTCGAGACCGAGGAAAAGACCGAGCTGCCGTTCAACAAGAATCTGCTCCGCAAGGTGGACGAGCTGGAACTCTCCGTGCGTTCCGCGAACTGCCTGAAGAACGACAACATCGTCTATATCGGCGATCTGGTTCAGAAGACCGAGCCGGAAATGCTGCGGACCCCGAACTTCGGCCGCAAGAGCCTCAACGAGATCAAAGAGGTTCTGGGGCAAATGGGCCTGGCGCTCGGCATGGATATCCCGAACTGGCCGCCGGACAACATCGAAGAGCTTGCCAAGCGGCTCGAAGAGCCGTTCTGAGCGGCCTAAAGCCGTAACGCGCAGTGCCGTGAGGCACTTGAAGATACGAAACTGGAGTTTTCGCGATGCGACATCGTTTTAAAGGCCGCCGGTTCAACCGGTCCGCCAGCCACCGCAAGGCAATGTTCAAGAACATGGCCAACGCGCTGATCAAGCACGAGCAGATCGTCACCACCCTGCCGAAGGCGAAGGACCTGCGCAGCGTCGTGGAGAAGCTGATCACCCTCGGCAAGCGCCAGGACCTGCACGCGCGCCGTCAGGCGATGTCGCAGCTGCAGGACATGGGCATGACCCGCAAGCTGTTCGACGTTCTCGCCGAACGCTACAAGGATCGCCAGGGTGGCTACACCCGCGTCCTGAAGGCCGGTTTCCGCTATGGCGACAGCGCCCCGATGGCGGTGATCGAACTGGTCGACCGGGACGAGGACGCCCGCGGTCAGGACTCCGGTCCGGTCCATGTCGAGGAAGAAGAACTCGAAGGCGCGATGCCGGCCGCGATCTGATCGCGCCAATCGTTCCGACGAAAAGCGAAGGCGGCCTCTGGGCCGCCTTTTCTTTTGCCTGTTATCCGGCCTGAGCGGCTCCGCGCCGGAGTGCGCTCGGCGGTGCGTCGTGCAATCTGCCCCAGGCGCGGCGGAGCTGGCGCGTCGAGCCGAAGCCCGCCTGCTCGGCGACATGTTCCATGTCGAGCCGGGTCTGGGATATCAGATCTCGGGCCAGCGCGACGCGCAGTCCGTTGACATAATCCGGGATGCTCATCCCGGCATGTTCGTTGAAGAGCCGCGAGAGATGACGCGGGCTGACCCCGGCGGCCCGGGCGAGGTCGGGCACCGGCCAGGGGTGCGCCGGATCGCCGGCGATGAGGTCCTGGGCGCGGTGAATGCCCGGATGCATGTGATTGCGTCCGGTCAGCCATGGAGAGAGCTGCGGGTCGCCGCCACCGCGCCGGAGATAGACCACGAGATAGCGGGCGACGGCGAGGGCGGTTTCCGGTTCCGTGAGCCGGGCGACCAGATGCAGCATCAGGTCGATCCCGGCGGTGATGCCGGCGCTGGTCAGGCGGTTTCCGTCCTCGACATAGAGCCGGTTTTCCAGCACCCGGGCGGCGGGGGCGATCGCGGCAAGCTGGGCGCAGCAGGAATGGTGCGTGGTGCAGGCACGGCCGTCGAGCAACCCCGCCCGAGCCGCCAGCACGGCGCCGGAACAGATGCAGACCAGCTTGTGTTCGGACCCGACAATGCGGGCGAGCCAGGCGACGATCTCGCTTTCGGCAGCCGCCTCGTCCTCCCCGGCGCCTTCCGGCCCGAGGGTCTCCTCGGTATTGCCGGAGAGCAGGATCATCGCATCCTCCGGAAGTGTTCCGGGCAGGGGAGCCAGTCCCGAGAGCGGCAGACCGACCGATGTCATCAGCTCGGGACGCGGACTGACATAGGAGATCTCGAAGCGGATCGCGTCCTGCTCGATATTGGCCTTGCGCAGGACCTCGACCGGTCCGGCGACATCGAGCAGGAGCGTTCTCGGCGGCAGCACCGCGATGACAGGAATGACCCGCGGTGCTCTAGCCATCGCGTCAGGCCGCCACGGCCGAACGGGGAGCGGCGAGCGCCACCTCGATCGTGCAGATGCGCGCGAAGCGGCCGCTCAGGACCAGTTCGGTGCGGCGCTTGATGTCTTCCGGGCT
This sequence comes from Nisaea sediminum, assembly GCF_014904705.1. Classification (NCBI taxonomy): domain Bacteria; kingdom Pseudomonadati; phylum Pseudomonadota; class Alphaproteobacteria; order Rhodospirillales; family Thalassobaculaceae; genus Nisaea; species Nisaea sediminum. Next base: position 165,123 of record NZ_JACZCQ010000013.1, on the reverse strand, counting down.
GAAGACGGTGCCGTCAGCGTGGGTCATCGCAAAGGTCAGTGTCGCCTCGGTCACGAAGTCGACCTTGTAGCCGGAATCGGACAGATGCCGCGTCGTCGTCTCGCAGCACTGTTCCGTGCGGATCCCGGAGACGATCAGCTTGCGAATGCCGTTGCTCGCGAGCCAGACATCGAGCCCGCTACCGACGAGCGCGCTGTGCCGGCGCTTCTTGAAGTGGGCATCGGGGACATAGCTGAGCGGTGCGATGGTCCTCACGAAGCCATTGGCCTCGTCGAAGAAATTGCCGTCCTCGAGATGGAAGATCTGCACGACCGGGATCCCACGGTCGTGCGCGCCGTCGATCAGGCGTTGCTGGGCCGCCAGATAGGGTGCGGCCACGCTCTCGTCCCAATAGTCGCGCTGGCGGAAGGATTCCTGTGCGTCGATGACGAGAAGGGCGGTGTTGGCAAAGCTTGGGGTGGACATTTCTGGCCTCCATCTGGTGAGTGATGAGGCCAGATTACGCCGCGGAAGAAAAGGCGAAAGGCAGGCTCGGGACAAAGAGCGGACATTTCATGCCATCCGATGGCCGGGGCGCGGAAGAGCGGGCAGGAGGCTCAATCGGCCGCACGGCGCTTCCTTGCGCCGGCGGCGAGCAGGCCGTAGAGACTTCCGGCGACGGCGACCAGCGCGATGACCTGGTAGGTATGGACCGGTTCACCGAGGAACAGGACGGCCAGGACGAGCGTCAGAACCGGCCAGGGCACGGTGACGGAACTCGCCACCGACACATCGATATGCCTGATCGCATAGAACCAGACGAGCAGCTCGAGGTAATAGACAATACCCATCAGGAAGGCGCTCGATTGAAGAGCGGGCGAGGAGAGCGCATCCAGGACGGGCCCGGTACCCTGTACCGCAAAGAGAGTGGCGCCGAGCAGCAATGTCGAGGCGAGGACCCGGATAAGAGTGACTTGCGCCGGGGTGACGGGGCTTACGCCCAGCACCTCTTTGATGATGACGTGGGCGATGCTCCATAGCAGCGGAACCGCGAGAGCGACCAGGATCCAGGGGGAGAGGCCACGGATCGCCCATTCGCCGCCGGTGCCGAGATAGTAGAGGGCAGCGATCAGCAGCAGCGTGAAGCCGAGTTCGGCCCAGCTCTTTCTCCGCTTCAGGAACAGCGTTTCCCAGATCATGGCGAACACCGGATAGGCCTGGATCGCGATGGCGGCACTGACCGCCCCGGCCTTCTCCGCCGCGAGCACGTAGGCATAGGTCGAGAGCCCGAAGATCGCGCCGGTGAAAAGCAGGACGATGAGCGTGCGGCGGCGCGCGGCCGGCGTCACCTGGGGGCCGAAGAGCCCTGGGGTCATGAATTTGCGCTCGAAGAGCATTACCGGAAGGGCGACGGCCACCTGCCAGAGCGACAGGAGCAGCGCGAAGACCAGCGGGTCCGACCCCAAAGGGCGGTTGTTCGAGAGCACCGGCAAGGTGCCGAGAAGCACCATGCAGAGGAAGGCGAGAAAGATACCGGTCGAGGAACGGGTCTGGGACATTTCGTCGTCTTTCGAGGCATTGCAAAATGCATCGATTGCATTGACAAATGGGTGAAGCAATCGAATCATTGCCATATGACAATATGGGTTCCAGATCTTCGCGACAGGGCCGGTCCGATTTATCGCCGGATCTGCGATGCGATCGGAGCGGACATCGCGGCCGGCCACCTCGCGCCGGGTACGCGCCTTCCGCCCCAGCGCGATCTCGCCTTTCGGCTCGGGGTCTCGCTCAACACTGTGACGCGCGGCTACGAGGAGGCGGTGAAGCGGGGGCTTCTGGCCGGTGAGGTCGGGCGCGGCACCTATGTGCTGGAGCCGGCCGGAGACGGGGCAGCGGTGCCGGAGGCCAGTCTTGCCCGTGCGCGGCAGGGGCCGATTGACTTCGCCCGCAACCTGCCGGCTCCCGGAGCGGCGGCGGGCCTTCTTGCCACCGCCCTGCGCGATCTCGCCGACGCGCCCGGGGCGGCGGGATATCTCGATTTCGAGCAGGAGGACGCCGGCCAGAAGGAGCGTTGCCGGGCGGCGGGCGCGGACTGGATCGCCTTCAGCTCAGGTATGAAGGTTTCTCCGGACGAAGTGGTGCCGACGGTCGGCGCGCAGCACGGGATTCTGGCTGCCATGATGGCGGTGCTCGGGCCGGGCGACACGCTCTTCGTCGAGCATCTGACCTACGCGCCGATCAAGGCGATGGCGCGTCACCTCGGGGTCCGGATTGCCGCGATCCCCGCGGGGGCGAACGCGCATATCTGCCCGGACCAGCTTGAGACGATTACGAGGCGCACCGGTGCCAAGGCTCTGTTCTGCACCCCGACGCTCCACACACCGACGGCGCGGACGCTCGCGCCCGAGACGCGCCGTGCCGTCGCGGAGGTCGCGCGCCGCAACGACCTGACCATCATCGAGGATGACGTGTTCGGGTTCCTGCCCGAAGACCGGCCGCCGCCGCTCGCGGAATTCGCGCCGGAGCGGACGATATATGTCACCGGCGCGGGCAAGTGTCTCGGTCCCGGTCTGCGGGTCGGGTATGTCCGGGCGCCGGAGCGATATCTGGAGGCGGTGAAGGCCGCTGCCAGTCTTTCGGTCTGGATGCCGCCGCCCCTTACTCTGGAAATCGCGAACAGGTGGATTGCGGACGGGACGGCGCGGCGGCTGGCGATCGGGCAGAGGGGCGAGATCCGTCGTCGGCAGAGCCTGGCGCGGCAGATCCTGAAGGATCATGTGCGGGGCCCGGTTCCGGAGGGCTTCCACCTCTGGCTTGAGCTGCCCGAACAATGGCCGTCGGCCATGTTCCTGATGGAGGCGGAGAAGCGCGGAGTGAGGATGATCCCCGGCGGTGCGTTTTCGATCAGCCCGGCGGATGCCCCGAACGCCGTGCGGCTGTGCCTGTCCCATGAACCGGAAGCGGCACGGGTAGAGCAAGGACTCCGCATTGTCGCCGAGATCCTGGCCGGCCGCTCGTCGGACGCCTCTATTCTGCTCTAGGGAGGCCTCGCTCAGGCGTGATCGAGCGGCGCCAGGTTGGCGGCGATTTCCCAGATTTCCGGGTCGTCCGGCCAAGCCGCGACAAGCTGGGTCAGTTCCTGGCTCAAGAGGTCGGCGTGCGCGGCATCGTCCAGCGCGTCGGCGGTGAGCAGCAGGTTGGCGCAGGCCTTGGCATGGACCAGGGCGATATGCTCGTCCTCCGGCCGTGCCGCCGAGAGCGCGAGGATATCGTCATAGACCTGCCTTGCCTTTCCGACATTCCCGTCCCGGCAGAAATCCGTCATCAGGTTGAAGGCCGCCAGCGCCGCCTTGCCGGTCATCGCATCGTCGAGGGCGGCGCGGTGCTGGAGATCCCGGTAGACGGCTTCCGCCGAGCTGAGATCGTCCTTGTCGCCGAACACGGTGACGAGGGCGAAGCCCGCGTCGGCCAGCACCTCGGCAAGTTCGGGATCGGGGCCGCGCCGTTCGACGAAGCGGGCGAGATCGAAATAGATTTCAAGCGCCTTCTCCGGTGCGTTGGAGCGGGCAAGATAGGTCGCCAGATTGTAGCTGCCGTTCGCCCGATGCAGCATCGTGTCCGGACGGCTGTTCGGCACTTCCGCGAGCGCGCAGAGGGAGCGGTGCAGATGGCGGGCCTGCCGGGTGCGGCGTTCGGTACAGTGGGCGGCGATGCGGTTCGATATCGCCTTGGCGAGGGTCGACCGCAACAGGCGGTCCGTCGGATGCCGGGCCGCGATGGTGCGGATCTCCTCGAAGGTCTGGTCGGCTTCCCGGTCCTTGCCCTGGCGGGCATATTCGAGGCAGAGCGTGACCGAAAGTTCGCAATAGCCGCGCCGCATGCCCGGGTCGTCCGGATGTGCGCTTGCGTAGCTCTCGAGCCGCGTGCGGACATCGCGGATGGCAGCGATCTCCTTGCGCCGGGCATGGCAGGCCGCGAGACGCAGCGCGCCGCAGATCAGGCGGTCCCGGATGTCGGCGGATCCACTGTGGTCGCGGGCGATTTCGTAAAGTGAATCGTAACAGGCTTGCGCTTCCGCGATCTCGCGGTCGCTGTCCCCGAAATGGCTGAGCGCATCTGCGAGCTCCCCGGCCCTGGAGATCGTGGATTTCCCGGCGCTCTGTCCGCCTGGCATGAACCCCTCCGTTCCCGGCCCGGCGCCTCTGGTGCGTCCCTTTTGCCCCATGCACCGTCAGCCCATATAGGGTAGCGTACATTCGACCGGTTTTTGTGACAACAAACGGAAAAGCGACTGATGCGGGGACCTGATTCCAATCGGTTTTTTCACATTTCCCTGGCCCGACGCCTCGCCGGGACGGTACGTCTGGCGCTCGCGGCGGGACTTCTCTTGCCCCTTCTGGCGGGCGCTCCGGCAATTGCCCAGACCGTCAAGCAGGTGCCGTCCTCGCGCGAGGACATCCTTTATTCCTTCGCCCCGCTCGTCCGGAAGGTCGGCCCGGCCGTCGTGAACATCTACGCCCGCGCCGAGGTCACGGAGCGGCGGGCCTCCCCGCTGTTCGACGATCCCTTCTTCCGCCGTTTCTTCGGCGACGTGTTCCCGGGCGAGACCCGCAAGCGCACCGCCCAGTCCCTCGGCTCGGGCGTGATCATGCGGGCGGACGGTCTCGTGGTGACCAACGCGCATGTCATCAAGGGCGCCGACGAGATCACGGTCGTGCTGGCGGACCGGCGGGAGTTCGACGCCAAGATCCTGATCCAGGACGAGCGCACCGACCTTGCGGTGCTGAAATTCGATACGGACGGCGAGAACCTGCCGTTCCTCGAGATCCGGGACAGCGACGAGCTGGAGGTCGGCGATATCGTGCTGGCGATCGGCAACCCGTTCGGGGTCGGCCAGACCGTGACCAGCGGCATCATCTCGGCCCTCGCGCGCACCGCGCTCGGGATCACCGACTACAGCTTCTTCATCCAGACCGACGCGGCGATCAATCCGGGCAATTCCGGCGGTGCGTTGATCTCGATGGACGGAAAGCTGGTCGGTGTGAACACCGCGATCTTCAGCAACCAGCGCGGAAGCGGCGCCGGCTCGGTCGGCATCGGTTTCGCCGTGCCGTCCAACATGGTGCGCACCATCCTCGAAGGGGTGGACAAGGGCGTGATCGTCCGGCCCTGGCTCGGAGTCTCGGGCCAGACCATGACGACGGCGCTTGCCGAGCAGTTCGGCCTGCCGCGTCCGGTCGGGGTGGCAGTGACGGACGTCTATCCGGACGCGCCTGCCGCGAATGCGGGGATTCGTGTCGGGGACATCATTCTCAAGATCTCCGGCCGGGAAATCGTCGACGAGCAGGCGCTGCGTTACCGGGTCGCGACCCGTCCTCTCGAAAGCATCGCGGAGATCGAGATCCTGCGCCGCGGGGAACTGCAGACCGTGCAGGTTCCGATGCGGCCGCCGCTCGCCAAGCCCGAGCCGGACGTGCGCGACATGCAGGGCCAGCATCCGCTGGCAGGCGCCAGGGTCGCGAACCTTTCCCCGGCCTTCGCGTTGGAGCAGGGCCTGGACGACATGGCCCGGGGGGTCGTGGTCCTGAAGGTCGCCAGGCAATCGCCGGCGGCGAGGGTCGGTCTCCGGCCCGGCGACATAGTGACCGAGGTCAACGGAACCAAGATTGAGCTGGTCGCGACGCTTGAGCAGGCGATGCTGGCCGGCCAGCATGCCTGGCGCATCTCGATCCGGCGCGAGGGCCAGGTCCTGACGACGGAAATCAAGGGATAGAGCGTGGCAAGCCTGTTCGAAACCGAAGCGCCGCGGCCGCTCGCGGACCGGCTCCGGCCGCAGACGCTTTCCGAAGTGGTCGGGCAGGATCATTTGCTCGGCCCGGAGGCGCCGCTCGGCCGGATGATGGCGCGCGGGCGCGTCGCCTCGATCCTGCTCTGGGGCCCGCCCGGCTGCGGCAAGACCACCATCGCCCGCCTGCTCGCCGACGGCACCGACATGGAGTTCGAGCCGCTCTCCGCCGTCTTTTCGGGCGTCGCCGATCTCCGCAAGGTGTTCGAGCGGGCGAAGGAACGGCGGCAGATGGGGCGCGGCACGCTGCTCTTCATCGACGAGATCCATCGTTTCAACCGGGCCCAGCAGGACGGCTTCCTGCCCTATGTCGAGGACGGCACCGTGGTGCTGGTCGGGGCGACGACGGAGAACCCGTCGTTCGAGCTGAACGCGGCGCTGCTCTCGCGTTGCCAGGTACTGGTGCTGCGGCGCCTCGACGACGCAGCCTTCGACAAGCTGATCGCCCGGGCGGAGGAGATCGAGGGGCGCAAGCTGCCACTGACCGATCTCGGTTACGAGGCACTGAAGGCGATGGCGGACGGCGACGGGCGCTACCTGCTCAATCTCGCCGAGGAGGTCTTCCTGCTGCCGCCGGAGCCGCTGCTCGACGCTGCGGCGCTTGCCCAGACCGTCCAGCACCGGGCGCCGGTCTACGACAAGAACCGGGAAGAGCATTACAACCTCATCAGCGCGCTGCATAAGTCGCTGCGCGGCTCGGATGTGGACGCTGCGCTCTACTGGCTCTCCCGCATGCTCGCGGGCGGCGAGGATCCGGGCTACATCATGCGCCGGCTGACCCGCTTCGCCTCCGAGGATATCGGCATGGCCGATCCCGCGGCGCTGCCCCAGGCGCTCGCCTGCTGGGACGCCTTCGACCGCATCGGCTCGCCCGAGGGCGACCTGATGCTGGCGCAATGCGTGATCTATCTCGCCACCGCGCCGAAATCGAACGCCGCCTACAAGGCCGCGGGAGCCGCCAAGCGTTCCGCCAAGGCGACCGGCTCGCTGATGCCGCCGGCGAACATCCTGAACGCGCCGACGAACCTGATGAAGGACCTCGGTTACGGGAAGAACTACGCCTACGACCACGACGCGCCGGACGGGTTCTCGGGCGCGAACTACTTCCCGGACGGCATGCAGCGCGAGCGTTTCTACAATCCGGTCGAGCGCGGCTTCGAGCGCGAGGTGCAGAAGCGGCTCGCCTACTGGGACAAGCTGCGCCGCCAGCGGAGCGGCGATGACGGCTGACGGCGCTTTCGATCTCTATCTCGGGATCGACTGGTCCGGAGCGAAAGGCGCGCGGACGAAGGGCATCCAGGTCGCGGCGGCCCTGCCGGGCGGGGCGATGCCGGAACTGCTGCCCAACCCTTTCAGGGAGCACGGTATCTGGTCGCGCCTCGACGTGCTCTCCTTCCTCGAGGCACGGGTCGAGGAGGGCATGCGGGTGCTTGCCGGGTTCGATTTCGCCTTCTGCTATCCGTTCGAGGACGAGGGAACGTATTTCCCCGGTCTGGAGCAGGCGCCTGAGCGTCCCGAGGAGGTCTGGAGCCTTGTCGAGCGATCGGCGGAGGGCGTAGCGGAACTCTATGGTGCCGCGGTCTACCAGCGCACGGACCTCCCGTACCGGGACTATTTCATGGCGCCGGGCCATAAGGGAGACCTTTACCGCCATCGCCAGCGGGAGACCGAGCTGGCGGCCGCTTCCGTGACTACGCCGCATCCGGTCTTCAAATGCATCGGGGCCGCCAATGTCGGAACCGGGTCGCTTGCCGGCATGCGGTTGCTGCACCGGCTACGCGGCTGGGGCGACAGGGTGCGGATCTGGCCGTTCGATGCGGGGCCGGGTGGCAGCCTGACGGTGACCGAGATCTTCCCCCGGCTGTTCTACAAGCGCGCGTCGGGCGACCCCCGGGCCTGGAACTCGCGGGACAACCTGATGGCTGTCTGCAGGCACTACGGTGTCACTGACGGCGCGGTACCACAGATCGGGACGGAGGACGAGGCGGACGCGCTGGTCACGGCGGCCGGATTGCGGGCCCTCAGCGGCGACGGATCGCTCTGGGCGCAGTCGCGGCAACCCGCCGCTGCAAGGGAAGGCTGGATATTCGGCGCCGCTTGGGATAGCAAGCGCGGATGAAAATGCTCCTCGCCATCGCGCTCGGCGGCGCTCTCGGAGCGCTCGCCCGGCACAAGGTCGGCTCCCTCGCCATGCACTGGCTCGGCAGCGGCTTTCCCTACGGGACGCTTGCGGTGAATCTCGCGGGGTCTTTCCTGCTCGGCCTGCTGACCGGCGGTCTGGCGTTCAGGTTCAACCTGCCGCTCGAGGCCCGGGCCTTCCTCATGGTCGGCTTTTGCGGGGCGTTCACCACTTTCTCCACCTTCGCGCTCGATTTCGCGACCCTGACGGAACGCGGCAACCTGATGCTCGCCGGGGTTTACGTCGCGATCTCGGTGGCGGGCGCCATCCTGGCCATGTTCGGCGGGCTCGCAATGATGAGGACGATCTTCGCATGAGCGGTGTCAAGACGGTTGCGATCGCCGGGGACGAGGTCGATATGCGGGTCGACCGCTGGTTCCGGAAACACTATCCGGGCCTCGCGCACGGCCGGCTGGAGAAGCTGCTGCGCAAGGGGGAGATCCGGGTCGACGGCAAACGGGCGAAGGCCAACCAGCGTCTCGAAGCGGGCCAGCAAGTCCGGGTGCCGCCTATGGGCGACGCCGAGACGTCCGCGCCCGCGGCCGACAAGCGGGAGAAGAAAAAGCCGGAAATCGACGAGGCACTCGCCGAGGAACTGCGCCAGCGTATCCTCTTCATGGATAATGACGTCATCGCGCTCGACAAGCCGGCCGGTCTCGCGACCCAGGGCGGCACCGGGCAGAAGGTCCATCTGGACGCGATGCTCGATGCCCTGCGCTTCGACAAATCGGAACGGCCGAAGCTGGTGCACCGGCTCGACAAGGATACGTCGGGCGTCTTGCTGATTGCGCGTTCCGCGGCCGCCGCCCGGTGGCTGACCGCGGCCTTCCGTGCCAAGACCGCGCGCAAGATCTACTGGGCGCTGGTGGTCGGCGAGGTCAAGCCGAAGGCGGCCCGCATCGACCTGCCGATTGCCAAGCTGCCGGGCAAGGCGGGCGAGAAGATGGCGGTCGATTTCGAGGAGGGCAAGAAGGCCCAGACCGACTACGAGGTGGTCGAGCAGCTTGCCAAGCGCGTCGCCTGGGTGGCGCTCAGCCCGGTAACCGGCCGGACCCACCAGCTCCGCGTTCACATGATGGAACGCCGCACGCCGATCGTCGGCGACGGCAAATATGGCGGGCAGGAGGCGTTCCTCGTCGCCGAGGGACTGTCCCGGAAGCTGCATCTGCATGCGCGCGAGGTCCAGGTCACGCGCCCGAACGGGCATGTGCTGAGGGTGACGGCTCCTTTGCCGGAACACATGCTGAAGGCCTGGCAGTTCTTCGGCTTCGATCCCGATGGCGGCGCCGATGCGCTGCGCGAGGAGATCTAGATGACGGCGGGCGACCCTCTGCGGCTCGTGGTCTTCGACATGGACGGCACGCTGATCGACAGTCAGCACCATATTATCGCCTCAATGACCCGCGCATTCTTGGAGAACGGGTTCGCCGCCCCGGACCCGGCATCGGTTAGAGCCGGGGTCGGTTTACCGCTCGAGACCATTTTCCGGTCGCTGCTGCCGGGGCAGGAGCCGGCCGTTTACGGACGGCTGGTGGAAGCTTACCGGGTCGATCATCACGACAAGCTTGATCGGGGCGAGAGGCACGAACCGCTGATGCCCGGGGCCCGCGAAGTGATCGAGCGACTGGATGCGGTCGGATATCTCATAGCCCTGGCGACAGGGAAGGGAACCAGAGGCGCCCGTCATGCGTTGGAGGTGCATGGCTTGATCGACTATTTCGTCAGTATCCAGACAGCGAACACGGCGCCCGGAAAACCGCATCCGGGTATGCTTCTCCAGGCCATGGACGAGGCCGGAGTCGAAGCGCGCGACACGGTCATGGTCGGAGACACGGTCTACGACCTCGAGACGGCGCGGAACGCGTCGGTGGCATCTGTCGGTGTGACCTGGGGTTATCACGAGCGGGACGCGCTCCAATCTTACGGGGCGGGCGCGCTCATCGACCATTTCGACGATCTGGATGCGGCAGTCGAGCGGCTCTTGGCAAACAGATAGGAGCGATGTGATGCGCTTTCTGAAATATGGCCTCCTCGGCCTTCTGGCGCTTGTCATCGTCGCGGTCGCCGGCACGGCGGTCTATGTCTTCACGCTCGACTCCAATGATGTGAAAAAGCTTCTGGCCGAGCAGGTCGAGAAAGCGACGGGCCGCTCGCTGAAGATCTCGGGGCCGCTCAGCTACGAACTCTCCTGGACTCCGAAAATCCGCGTTGAGGATGTCAGCTTCCAGAATGCCGCCTGGGGCGAGGCCCCTGAAATGGTGCGCATCGGAGTGTTGGAAGCGGATCTGGATCTGAACCGGGTGTTCGACGGCATCGTGATCGTCGAGAGCCTGTTCGTCGAACATGCCAGCGTGACTCTCGAGCGTGACCCCGGCGGGCGCGCGAACTGGGTGTTTCCAGGAATGGAGCGTTCCGGGGAAGAGGACTCCTCCTCCTCGGGCGGACATGACGGCATGTTCCCCGTTGTCGAGAGCGTGACGCTCATCGATGTCGACATCGTCTACGACGATCGGCTCGAAGGGATTCGCCACGAGGTGGACATCACCTCGATCGATCTCGATGCGCCGGATATGGAAAACCCCGTGGACGCGATCGTGGACATGTCGGTGGACGGCAAGCGGATCGCCCTGTCGGGCAAGCTGCCGCCCGCCGTTTCCCTCGGGGACGCAAGCGTGCCGCAGCCGTTCGACATCACCGGCGAAGCCATGGGCGAACCGTTCAAGGTCTCCGGCAAGCTTCTCTTCGCCTACGAGGACGGCATCCCGGCGAATATCGCGATTCAGGATCTGAAGGTCGCCGCGCTCTCCTCCGATCTCTCCGGCGAGTTCAAGTTCGACGGTTCCGGCCGGATCCCGAGGATCTCCGCCGCACTGAAGTCGGAGGTGATCGATCTGCGTCCGCTCGAAGCGATGGCGAAAGGATCCGGCCGGGGCGCTTCGAGGGAGAATGCGTCGGACGGGATCGCGGACATGCTCGACAAACGCGTACCGGCCGACTGGCTCGACGCCGCGGAGGTGTCGCTCTCGCTGAATGTGAAACATCTGAAAAGCACCGCCGCGGATGCTTCCGATATTACTCTGACGGCGGAAATGCGGGACGGAAAACTCTCTGTTGCGCCGCTCTGGGCTGTCTATGCAGGATCCCCGATCCGTCTTGAAGCGGATGTCACCCGCGAGGGGCGCGGGCTTTCCGGACGCGCGGACCTCTCCATCAAAGGGGCGGATTTCGACCGGCTCGCCGGCACGGCCATCGATGCCGCCGGGTTCGAAGCCGGCGGAGATCTTAGCCTGCAGATCGAGACATCGGGCAGCCGCCTCGGCGAGCTGATCGCCGGTGCCCGCGTCAAAGGCGAAGCGGCGGTGCCGCTGGTGCGCTATCAGGACCCGGCCGGCCCCGACGCGGGGCGGGATTTCTCGATCTCCAAGCTCGCGGTCTCGCTCGATGTCGTCGGAACAGAGCCGAAGGCGGTCCTTAACCTGATCGAGCACGCGGGCGATATCGGACTGGACACCCCGCTTCGGAACGTCGTCCTGAAAGGGCTATCCGGCGAGGCGCATATCCGGGCGGCGGACGTCTCGACGGCGCAGGACAAGGTGCGCGACCTCGATATCGCGGTCAGTCTGAACGACGAGGTTCTCTCCCTTTCGATCCCGGACATGATGCTCGCGCGGGCGCACCTCCAGGCCGCCGTGCGCATCGAGCCGGCGGGCGAGAGGACCCGGTTCTCGTCCCGCGTGCTCTGGAAGAACGTCGATCTGGACATTGCGTCACGCCGGCTCGGCATCGACGGGCGGGCGTCGGGCCGGGCCGATGTCGATGTCGACCTGGCCGGAGAAGGCCGCACGATCGCGTCCATTCTCTCGGCCATTGACGGGAAATTCGCGCTCGATATGGCGGGCGCGACCTATCTGCCTGACGGCGCGGCGGAAGCCGACAGGATCAGGGTCGAGACCCTGTCCCTCAAGGCCTCCTCGATGGCCGAACCGTTCGTCGGAAAGGTCGTCGGCCGTTTCGGCGCCGAGGAGATCGACATTGCCGGCCGCTTCCCTTCGCTGAAGGCACTGGTCGAGAAAGGGCAGGCGCTTCCCTTCGACATCACCGGCCGGATTTCCGGGGAGAAGGTGGCGGTCAAGGGGCAGGTCACCCTTGTTCAGATCGAGGACCGGTTCACCAGCCTCACCCTCTCTGGCCTCGATGCGCGCATCGGACGGTCCGATCTGACCGGCTCGGTGAAGCTTGGCCTCGAGGGCAAGCGTCCGAAGATCGATGTCGTTCTGCAGAGCGACCTGCTCGACCTCGAGCCCTATCTCGACGATTGGATGACGGCGGGCGCGCAGTCTTCACCGGCGGCCGGTGGTCCGACCGAGAAACAGAACGATCCACTCGACAAACCGTTGCCGGTCGAAATTCTTGACCTCGCCGACGGATCGCTCGATCTCAAGGCCGGCGAGCTTCGGATGCCCGGGCTTACGGCGAAGAACCTCGACCTGCGCGCCTCTCTGTCGGACCGCGTGCTGACCGTTTTCCCATCCGAAGGGATCCTGAACGAGGGGCTCGCGAAGTTCGAGGCATCGCTCGACGGCAGCAAGGCGCCGCTGGCGGCGATCTCACTCGACGGAACATGGACCGGAGCCCATTTCGGCGATGTGGTCCGGGAATATTTCGACAGCGACGTGATCAGCGGCTACGGCAACGCGTCCCTGGCGCTGACCGCCAGCGGGCGGACGCCGCGGGAGACGATGGATACGGTCAACGGGCATGCGGCCGTCTACATGAAGGACGGGAAGGTCTCGAACACCTATTGGGAGCTGATCGCCGCCGACCTCGTCACCAGCCTGCTGCCGTTCATCGGTAAAACCGCTGACAAGGAAGGCAAACTCAATTGCATGGCGACGCGCTTCGACATCAAGGACGGGAATGCGGATTCCGTGGTTTTCCTTGTCGACAGCTCCCGTGTGACGGTGGGCGGTGACGGTACCGTCAACCTGCGCGAAGAGACGGTGGATTTCCTCCTGCAGCCGAAACCGAAGGATTTCAGCTTCGTCAGTCTCGCGACCCCGATCCGGATTTCCGGGCCGATGACCGATCCGAAGATCTATCCCGACCCGGCCGGTGCCGCGAAATCGGCGGTGCTCGGCGCGGGTGCGGTGGCCCTGACGGCGCTCAACCCGCTCGCCCTGATGCTGCCCTTTGTTTCGTCCGGCTCCAGCGAGGATCCTTGTCCGGCCGCTATCGCCCTGGCGGAAGGCATGAGCCCGGAGGAGGCCGCCAAGATCGGCGCCGAGGCCAACGGGGGCGCCGACAAGCCGGCCGGAGTTTCGAAATCGGCCGACGAAGTCATCAAGCTTCCCGGAAAGGCCGTTGACGGTATCTTTGGCGGGATCAAGAAGCTTCTGGAGTAACGCGTGAAACGTTTCTACAAGACCGCGTCGGTCGGCCTGGCGGACGGCGGATATCAGGTGTTGCTGGACGGGCGGCCGATCCGGACGCCTGCAAAGGCCCAGATGCTGCTGCAGGGCGAGGCGCTGGCCGCTGCGATCGCCGCTGAATGGGAGGCGCAGGGGGAGAAGGTCGAGCCCGGCTCGATGCCCTTCATGTCGCTCGCCGCGACCGGGATCGACCGGGTGACGACGCAGCGCGAGGCGGTGATCGACCAGATCGCGGCCTATGGCGGCTCCGACCTGGTCTGCTACCGGGCCGAGGCGCCGGCGGACCTGGCGGAACGCCAGATGGCCTCCTGGCAGCCTCTCCTCGACTGGGCGGAAGGGCGATTCGACGCCCGGCTCACTGTGACCGCCGGGATCATGCCGGCGGTGCAGCCGGAACCGGCGCTCAAGGCCTTGCGTCTCGGCGTCGCCGCTTATGACGATCTCGTGCTCTCCGGCCTTTACCAGCTGACCACCGGGCTCGGTTCGCTGATCATCGCGCTCGCGGTGGTCGAAGGCAGGATCGATGCGGCGAAGGGCGTCGAGTTTGCCCTGCTCGATGAGCTGTTCCAGGCCGAGCGCTGGGGCGAGGATTCGGAAGCCGCCGAGAGGCGCCGGACGCTCGCGCGCGACATGGAAAACGCCGCGCGATTTGCCGCCATGTGCCGGGTTTGACGCGCTGCACAAGCTGGGCCTATCGTTGCGCGTTCAGGGGAGAAGACGCATATGCAGGACATCATTCAGCGGCTTGAGGAAATGCGCGCGGGCGCGCGGGCCGGCGGCGGCGAGAAGCGCGTTCAGGCGCAGCACTCGAAAGGCAAGCTGACGGCGCGGGAACGGATCGAGGTCCTGCTCGACGAAGGCTCGTTCGAGGAATGGGACATGTTCGTCGAGCACCGTTGCACCGATTTCGGCATGGCCGAGAACAAAGTGCCCGGCGACGGCGTGGTGACCGGATACGGCACCGTGAACGGCCGCATGATCTTCGTCTTCAGTCAGGATTTCACGGTCTTCGGCGGCTCCCTCTCGGAAGCCCATGCGGAGAAGATCTGCAAGCTGATGGACCAGGCGATGAAGGTCGGCGCTCCGGTGATCGGCCTCAATGACAGTGGCGGCGCGCGGATCCAGGAAGGCGTCGCCTCCCTCGGCGGTTATGCCGAGGTGTTCCAGCGCAACGTGCTCGCCTCCGGCGTGGTGCCGCAGATATCCATGATCATGGGCCCCTGCGCCGGCGGTGCGGTCTATTCGCCGGCCATGACTGACTTCATCTTTATGGTGAAGGACAGCTCCTACATGTTCGTCACCGGCCCCGACGTGGTGAAGACGGTGACCCACGAGACCGTCACCCAGGAGGAACTGGGCGGCGCGGTGACGCATTCGACCAAGTCCGGCGTCGCCGATCTCGCCTTCGAGAACGACGTGGAAGCGCTGCTGCAGCTGCGCCGCTTCATCGACTTTCTGCCGGCCAACAATCGCGAGAAGCCGCCGGTCCGCCCGACCTCGGACGTGATGGACCGTCCGGAACTGTCGCTCGACACCCTGGTGCCGAGCAATCCGAACAAGCCCTACGACATGAAGGAACTGATCGAGAAGGTCGTCGACGAGGGCGATTTCTTCGAGATCCAGCCGAACTTCGCCGGCAACATCCTCGTCGGTTTCGCCCGCATGATGGGCTCGACGGTGGGGATCGTCGCCAACCAGCCGATGGTGCTGGCCGGCTGCCTCGATATCGAAAGCTCGAAGAAGGCCGCGCGCTTCGTGCGCTTCTGCGACTGCTTCAACATTCCGATCGTCACCTTCGTCGACGTGCCGGGCTTCCTGCCGGGCACCTCGCAGGAGTTCAACGGCATCATCAAGCACGGCGCCAAGCTGCTCTATGCCTATGCCGAGGCCACGGTGCCGAAAATCACGGTCATCACCCGCAAGGCCTATGGCGGCGCCTATGACGTCATGAGTTCCAAGCATCTGCGCGGAGACCTAAATTTCGCCTGGCCGACGGCGGAAATCGCGGTGATGGGGCCGAAAGGGGCGGTGGAGATCATCTTCCGCGGCGATCTCGGCGACGAGGCGAAGATCGCCGAACGCACCGAGGAATACCGCCACAAGTTCGCCAATCCCTTCGTGGCGGGCGCGCGCGGCTATATCGACGACGTCATCCTGCCGCACAATACCCGGCGCCGGATCTGCCGGGGCCTCTCGATGCTGAAGAACAAACAGCTCGAGAATCCCTGGAAGAAGCACGACAACATCCCGCTCTAGAGAGAGTACCGGACATGCGAGTGGTCTATACGGAGGGGCATGCGGCGCATGCCCCCAAGCGCTTCATCATGCGCGGCGCGATCGGGCAGTGCCCGGAAAAGCCGGAGCGGGCGGAGATCCTTTTCAAGGCGGCGCGCGAGGCCGGGCACGAGACGGTACCGGCGAAGACGCACGGCGTCGGCCCGGCGGCTCGGATCCATGATGAAGGTTATCTCGATTTTCTTGAAAACGGCTGGGCGCGGTGGTGCGAGCTGCCGGACCATGCCGACGAGATCGTCCCGAACGTGCATTCCGGCCGCAACATGTCCCAGCCGCCGCAGCATATCGTGGCCCAGGCAGGGCACTACCAGGCGGATACCGCCTGCCCGATTGGGGCCGGGACCTGGCAGGGGGCGCTGGCCTCCTCCGACGTCGCGGTGACGGCGGCGGACCTGCTCGCCGACGATCTCGATGCGGGCAAGCGTGGCGCCTATCTCTACGCCCTCTGCCGCCCGCCGGGGCATCACGCCTATGCCGACCAGGCGGGCGGTTTCTGCTTCCTCAACAACTCCGCCATCGCCGCCCAGCGCCTGCGCGACCGCGGGGCCGCAAAGGTCGCGATCCTCGATGTCGATGTGCATCACGGCAACGGCACGCAGGGAATCTTCTACACCCGCGGCGACGTGTTGACGGTCTCCCTGCACGGCGACCCAGCGGACTATTACCCCTTCTTCACCGGCTTCGCGCACGAGACCGGGGAGGGCGACGGGGCGGGCGCGAACGTCAATTACCCGCTCCCACGCGGTACCGGAGACGACGCCTATCTGGAGATCCTCAAGGACGCGCTCGACGGTGTCGCGGCCTACAAGCCCGACGCTCTGGTCGTGGCTCTCGGCCTGGATGCCTCCGAAGCGGATCCGCTCGCCTATTGCAAGATCACGACGGACGGGTTTCGGCGCATGGGACGGGCGATCGCGGAAGCCGGGCATCCGAGCCTGTTGGTGCAGGAGGGTGGGTACATCTCCGATCAGCTCGGCGCCAATCTCGCGGCGTTTCTCGGCGGTTTCGAGCAGGCCCGCGGCTAGGAAATCGGCCCTGCCCGGATTTCCCTCAGCAGCTTCTGCCGGATCGCCTTCACGTAGTCCTGGTAGTCGTTCGCGGTGATCACGAAGCTGCCGGGGCCGGTGATGACGTAGTCCTCGAAATAGCCGCCGAGATCGAGCACCTGATTCTGGATCGCCAGCCCGTTGACGATTACGCCGGCCCCTCTTGCGAACTCGCGCCCGTCGCGCATGGTGCGGCCGGAATTGTTGAAACCGTCGCCGGAGATATCGATGACCTGACGCTGTCCGGAGTAGCTGTTCGCGGCGAAAAGCGGGACCGAATAGAACAGTGCGGCGGAGAGGGAGGTCGCGCCGGTCTCCACGTTCCGGGGCGAGTCGGCGATCTCGGCTGCCAGCGCGTTGGCGCTCTCGGGGCTGTCGATCAGCCGCCAGGGAATGCTGACCGCCTGCCGGTCGGCGCTGGACCATTCCAGCATGGTGACCGCGATGGCCTGGAAGGGACCACCCTTGATCGCTTCCTGGACCTCGGGATCGCTGAAGGCAAGCGCGAGGCCCCGGAGCTGCAGGTCGAACTCGAAGCGGTCGACGCTGGCGGAGGAGTCGAGCGCGAGGACGAGCTCCACGTCGACGGGATATTCGGACTGCGCAACGGAGGACGGGGCGAGCAGCAGGAGACAAAGGCCCAGAACCGTTTTCAATATGCGCAAACCGTCACCTGCATCGTTGCTCTTCGGCTTCCGCCTCAGGGATGCGGCAGAAGCGACGCTTCCTTCCATGATGGGTCAAGCTCCGGTCCGACCGCAACCGGCACATCGCGCAGCTCACGGAAGAGTTTGCGGAAGATCGCGTTCCGGTAGTCCACGTAGTCCTTCGCGGACTCGGCGAAGGCCCGGTCGCCGCCAATCACCCGGTCCTGGAAATAAATGTCGAGATTGGGGAACTCGTTGCGGATCGCGAGCCCGTTGATGACGATGCCGCGGGCCAGTACCTGGGCCCGGGCGATGTGGATATCGAGTCCCTGGTTGTTCTCGCCGTCCGCCGACATGTCGATGACCCGTCTGTAGCCCTCCATGCCGTTGCCGTTGAAGCTCTCGGCGGCGAACAGCAGGGCGTTGGCGATCGAGGTGGCGCCGGTCCCGATGGTGCGCGGCATGGCGGCGATCTCGTCCGCCAGCTTGTCGGCATCCGCCGGGCCGGCGAGCAACCGCCACGGGATCGCGACGTTCTGGAACCGGTCGCTCGACCACTGGATCACCGAGATCCCGACCACGCCTTCGGGGCCACCCTGGATCGCTTCCTGAATCATCGGATCCCGGAACGCATTCGCCATGCCCTGGACCTGGAGGATGAATTCCTCGTCATCGACGCTCGAGGAACAGTCGATCGCCAGCAGGAGTTCGATATCGACCGGAATTTCGGCCCGGACCATGCCCGGCGCGACGGTCAGGAGGCAGAGAGCAGTAAGGACGAGGCGCAGCATGGCTCACCGTGGCTGTTCTGGTCTGCTCCCATCCTTGCAGGACAATGTGAAGAATCCGTGTCGTCCGGCGGCTAATGTGACGATGCCGCTTCGCTTTCTTCCCAGTCGGTTTCCTCGTCGTCCCGGAACTCGTCGAAATAGGGGTCCGAGAAGTCGTCGCCATCGAGCGGATAGACAACTTCCGGACGGTAGATCGGCCCGTCCCGGTTCAGGAAGCTCCGGAATAGCGTGAAGGATCCGATGGGGAAAGGCGCCATGCGGAACGGGCTTGCCTCGCAGATCAGGCGGTTCACTTGGTCGAGCGGCGCGTCCTTGAACCGTGCCAGCGTGATGTGCGGCTTGAATTTGCGGGTCTCCCGCGGGACGCCGACGGCATCAAGTGCGGTGTCGATCTTGCGCTGCAGGTGGGAGAGTTCGTCGCTGCCGACCGTGCGGGCCCAGAGTGCCCGGACCTTGCCCTTGGTCTCGAAACAGCCGAAGCCGTCGATCTCGAGGTCGAAGCCGGGCTCGCGGATCCGGTCCAGCTGGTCCGCGATATCGTCCATCGCCCGGTTGTCGACCTCACCAATGAAGCGGAGCGTGAGGTGAAAATTCTCCTCGGCGACCCAGCGGGCCCCGGGAAAACCGCGCCGCAGACCTGTCAGGGCGGACCTGACATGCTCGGGCAGCGCGAGCGCGACGAACAGCCTGTTCATACAAGCTGCGTATCACGCCCGCGTTTCCTGTCAAGGACAGGGCATGCAGTAGAGGTGATGGATGCGCTCGATCTCCTCCAGGACGTCGTCCGGAAGGGTCATATCCCACGTATCGATATTGCTTTTTAGCTGTTGCATCGTCGTCGCGCCGATGATGTTCGACGTGGTGAACCGGCGGGTGTTGACGAAGGCGTTGGCGAGGTCCGCGGGCGCGAATCCGAACTCTTTCGCGAGCTCGACATAGGCGATGGTGGCGGGCTCGGCGTTCGGCGTCGAATAGCGGGAGAAATTGCCGGGGAATTTGGTCATCCGTGCGCCTTCGGGCTGCGCGCCGTCGAGATATTTGCCGCTAAGGACCCCGCCCGCGATCGGCGAATAGGCGAGCAACCCGCAATCCTCGCGGATCGCGACTTCCGCCAGACCGACCTCGAAGCTGCGGTTCAGCAGGTTGTAGGGGTTCTGGATCGAGACCACGCGCGGCAGGCCCAGCGTCTCCGCGAGCGCGATGCATTTCATCGCGCCCCAGGGGGTCTCGTTGGAAAGGCCGACATGGCGGATCTTGCCCTGCTTGATCAGGTCGGCGAGCACGCCGAGCGTCTCTTCCAGCGGCGTCCAGTCCTCGTCCTCGACATGGGTATAGCCGAGCTTGCCGAAGGTATTCACGCTGCGCTCCGGCCAGTGCAGCTGGTAGAGGTCGATATAATCGGTCTGCAGCCGCTTCAGGCTGTCCTCGACCGCCTGCGTGATATGCGCCCGGTCGAATTTGGGTTTGCCGTCGCGGACATGGGCGAAGCGGTCGCCCGGGCCGACCACCTTGGTCGCCAGGATCACCTTGTCGCGCTTGCCGCTGGCCTTGAACCAGGTGCCGATCACCTCTTCGGTGCGGCCGTAGGTCTCGGCGCGCGGCGGCACGGAATACATCTCCGCCGTGTCGAAGAAGTTCACCCCGCGCTCCAGCGCGTAATCCATCTGCTCGTGGCCCTCGGCCTCCGTGTTCTGCTCGCCGTAGGTCATTGTGCCGAGGCAGATCACGCTGACGCGCAGGTCCGTTCGTCCGAGCGGGCGGTATTCCATCGATATGTCTCTTCCGTTGATTTCGGGCGGGCAGAATGGGCCCGGAAGGGGCGGAGTTTAGTCGCTGTCTTTGCCGGGGATCAACGGGTCGCTGTTTCGCTCCGCGCAATCAGCTCCTTCACCAGGGGCATGATGCGCTCGACGATGATTGCGACGCCGTCCGCCGTCGGATGAATGCCGTCCGCCTGGTTGAGCGCCGGATCGCTTGCGACGCCATCGAGGAAGAACGGATAGAACAGCGCGCCGTGCTTTTCCGCCAGATCGCGGAACACGGCCTCGAACTCCGCGCCGTATTCCTGACCGAGATTGGGCGGCGCCAGCATGCCCGCCAGCAGGACCGGCAGGCCCCGTTCGCCGAGCGTGGTCAGGATAGCGTCGAGATTGCGCCGCGTCTCCGCCGGATCGAGGCCGCGCAATCCGTCATTCGCGCCGAGTTCGAGGATCACCGCGTGCGGATCGGAAGCGAGCGCCCAGTCGAGCCGCGCCCGGCCGCCGGCGCTGGTATCTCCGGACACTCCGGCGTTCGTCACCTCGACTTGCAGGCCATCCGACGTCAGCGCGCGCTGGAGCTGGTCGGGGAAGCTCTCGCCCGGCGGCAGCCCGTAGCCGGCCATGAGGCTGTCGCCAAGCCCGAGGATCCGGGTTTCGGCATCCGCCAGCGTTATTCCCGCGTAGGAAACCGTGAGAAACGCGAAAACCCCGAGGAAAGCGGCGCGGAGCGTGCGCCATGCGGCGTTGCAATATGAACCGCCCGCCCCATATCCCGATGACGCGCTTTTTCCCGGCATGTCCGGGAAGCCCGGCCCGCCTTGCCGACGGATTATCGAAGAGGAACTCATGTCACTGATCCGGCTGTCCGACCTGCACCTTAACCTGAGAAGCGGGGCGGGCGAGGTCAATATCCTGCGCGGAATCGATCTCGACGTGAGCGCGGGCGAGACCGTCAGCATCGTCGGTCCGTCCGGCGCCGGAAAGTCGACCCTGATGATGGTGATGGGCGGGCTGGAGCAGGCGAGCTCCGGCACGGTCTCGGTCGCGGGCCACGATCTTTCGAAGATGAACGAGGATGCGCTCGCCGAGTTCCGCCGCGACACGGTCGGGATCGTCTTCCAGGCCTTCCGTCTGGTGCCGACGATGACGGCGCTGGAGAACGTGGCCATCCCGCTCGAACTGGCGGGCCGTTCGGATGCATTCGCCCTCGCCGGGGAAAGCCTCGAGCGGGTAGGCCTCGGGCATCGGGTGACGCACTACCCGGACCAGCTCTCCGGCGGCGAGCAGCAGCGCGTGGCCATCGCCCGCGCCTTCGTCACCCGCCCGAAACTGCTGCTGGCGGACGAGCCGACGGGCAATCTCGACGGTGCGACCGGCGACCGGATCATGGAACTGCTTTTCGAGTTGAGCGAACGTCACGGCACTACCCTGGTGCTGATCACCCACGACACGGCGCTTGCCGAGCATTGCGCCCGGGTGATCTCCATGGCCGACGGCAAGATCGTCGAAGATACCCGTCGTCGCCCGGCCCCGAAGGTCGCGGAAGCGGGCGAGACCGCGGACGAACGGCAGCGCGCCTGATGAAGAACCTCTCCGTTGCCCTCAAGATCGCTCGTCGCGAGCTGCGCGGCAGTGCGTCCTCCTTCCGGGTTTTCCTTGCCTGTCTCGCGCTCGGCGTCGCCGCGATGGCCGGCGTCGGGTCCGTCTCCTCCGCGATGATGGCCGGGGTCGAGCGCGACGCGCGGGAGATCCTCGGCGGCGATATCGACATCCGCTTCAGCCACCGGGAGGCGACGGAAGAGCAGCAGGACTGGTTCCGCCAGTCCGGCCGTGTCGCGGAGACGGTGGAGATGCGCGCCATGGCCCGCAAGTCCGACGGCGACCGCCGGACGCTGGTCGAGCTGAAGGGCGTCAGCGACAGTTATCCCCTGTTCGGAGCGATGGAACTCGAGAAGGGCGGGTCGATCCGGGAGATTCTGGCAGCGCGTGACGGCGTCTACGGCGCGGTCATCGACAGTTCGCTCGCGGCGCGGCTGGATCTCCAGCCGGGCAGCCGTCTGAGGATCGGCGAGGCCGAGATCGAGGTCCGCGACATCATCGTCAAGGAACCGGACCGGGCGGTCAGTTTTGCGTCCTTCGGGCCGCGGGTGATGGTGTCCACGGCAGCCTTGCCGGAGACAGCACTTGTCCAGCGCGGCAGCCTGATCCGCTTCCATTACCGCGTCGCCCTTGCCCCCGGCACCGACGGGGCGGCATGGATCGAACAGACAAATGAGAGGTTCCCCGACGCCGGCTGGCGGATCCGCGGCCTCGACCGCGCCGCGCCCGGTTTCGACCGGTTCATCTCCCGCGTCACCCAGTTCCTGACCCTCGTCGGACTGACGGCGCTTCTCGTCGGCGGGGTCGGCATCGCCAATGCCGTGCGCAGCTTTCTCGACCGCCGGATGGCGACCATCGCCACGTTGAAATGTCTCGGGGCTTCGACCTCGACGGTGTTCACGGCCTATTTCATCCAGATCATGGTGGTCGCCTCCGTCGGCATCGGACTCGGTCTGCTGTTCGGCGCCGTGGCGCCGCTCGTTGCCGGCAAGCTCGTCTCCGGCATGCTGCCGTTCGAGGTTCCGGGCGGGATCTACTGGGCTCCGCTCCTGACCGCCGGCGCATTCGGCTATCTCACCACCATCGCCTTTTCGCTCTGGCCGCTCGGGCGTGCCGGGTCGGTCCGGGCCGCACAGCTCTTCCGCGCCCTGATCGTGCCGCCGGGCGGGCGTCCGCCGGGCCCGTACATTCTCTGGAGCGCAATCAGCGCCGCCGTGCTCGCCGCCCTGGTGCTGGTCACGACCGGCGATCCGAAACTCGCCGGGTCCTTCATCGCCGGCGCGGTCGGCGTGCTGCTCCTCTTCGGTGGCGGGGCGCTCCTGATCGTCCGCGCGGCCCGCGCCATCCCGGCGCCGAAACGCCCGGACCTTCGGCTCGCCATCGCCAACCTGCACCGGCCGGGCGCGCCGACCGCGAGCGTCATCCTCTCGCTCGGTCTCGGCCTGACGGTGCTGGTCGCGATTGCGCTGGTCGAGGCGAACCTTTCTCGCCAGCTCAAGGAACAGATCCCGGAAAAGGCGCCGTCCTATTTCTTCATCGATATCCAGCCGCACCAGGTTGAGGACTTCATCCGGACAGTGGAGAACGTGCCCGGCATCACAAAGATGGAGCGCACGCCGATGGTGCGTGGCCGGATCGTCGAGATCGCGGGCGTGCCCGCGGGCGAGCGCAAGGTCGATCCGGACGTGCAATGGACCATCAACGGCGACCGGGGGCTGACCTACGCCGCCACGCCGCCGCCGGGCACCGATCTGGTCGAGGGCGAATGGTGGCCGACCGACTACAAGGGGCCGCCGCTGCTCTCCTTCGACGCCGAGATCGCGCGCGGCTACGGCATCGGCATCGGCGACACGATCAAGCTGAACGTGCTCGGCCGCGAGATCACCGCGACGGTGCACAATCTGCGCAACATCGAGTGGCAGTCGCTCGGGATGAATTTCGTCTTCGTCTTCGCGCCCGGCACGCTCGAGGCGGCGCCGCACAGCATCATCTCGACGGTCTATGCCGAGACGCCGGAGGCGGAGGAGGCGGTGCAGCGCGCCGTGACCGACCGCTTCCCCAACGTCTCCGCGATCCGGGTGAAGGACGCGCTGGAGAATGCGGGCCGCATCATGGACGCGGTCGGCATCGCGATCCGGATTACCGCCTCCGTAACTCTGCTGGCCGGCGTGCTGGTCCTCGCCGGGGCGGTCATCTCGGGACACCAGCGGCGGATCTACGATGCGGTGGTGCTGAAGGTCCTGGGCGCGACGCGGCGCAAGGTCCTGACGGCCTATGTCATGGAATACGGGCTACTGGGCCTCGCGACCTCGCTGGTCTCGGCCCTGATCGGCACCGTCATCGGTTATCTGGTGATCGCGCTTCTCATGCGCGCCGATTTCGCTTTCGATGCGGTCTCGGTCACCGCGACCGCCGCTCTCTCCACGCTGCTGACGATCGGGCTCGGGCTAGTCGGCACCTGGAGCGCACTGTCCCAGAAGGCGGCGCCGCTGCTTCGGAACGAATAGGAAAAGGGCCGCTCCGTCAGGAGCGACCCTCAATGTCCGTTTCAGGTTTCGACGGTTCAGGCGACCGACAGTTTCACGTCGAGATTGTTCCGCGTCGCGTTGGAGTACGGGCAGACCTGATGGGCCTTCTCCACCAGGTCCTCGACCGCGGCCTTGTCGGCGCCCGGCACAGAAATCTCCAGCGATACCTCGAGACCGAAGCCGCCTTCAGCGCGCGGACCGATGCCGACCGAAGAGGTGACGGTGGTCTCGTCGGTGATCTTCACGTCGGACTGTTTCTGAGAGGTGACGAACTTCATCGCGCCGAGGAAGCAGGCCGCGTATCCGGCGGCGAAGAGATGTTCCGGATTGACGCCCGGCTTGCCGGTTCCGCCGAGCTCTTTCGGTTTCACCAGTGCGACATCGAGGATTCCGTCGACCGTCTTGGCGGTGCCTTCGCGGCCCCCCGTTGCGGTGGCGCCGGTGGTGTAGAGGACATTCACAGACATGGTTCATCTCCGTTTGATTGTGGACGATTAAATCGTGTGCGATATAAATAATCATCGTGAAGCCAATGTCAAGGGCTTGCGATTTAATCGCACGCGATTAAATTTGGATGATACATTGCCTGGAGAAAGACATGCCCTCTGCACCGACCGACCGGCTCGCGCGTCCACCCCTGGAGGATATGCTCTGCTTCGCCCTCTACAAGGCGCATCACGCGATGAACCGGGTCTACAAACCGCTGCTCGGCGAGCTCGGCCTGACCTATCCGCAGTATCTCGTGCTGCTCGCGCTCTGGGAGCGGGACGATCAGAATGTCGGCCAGCTTGGCGCGCTGCTGCATCTGGAATCCAACACTTTGACGCCGCTCCTGAAGCGTCTGGAGGCGGCGGGTCTTGTCCACCGCCGGAGAGCGGCCAACGACGAGCGGCAGGTCATGGTCTCGCTGACGGAGGCCGGGCGGGCGATGCGGGAAAAGTCGCAAGGGGTGGCGCAATGCATTTCCGATGCGCTCGGTATGGCGCGCGAGGATGTCCGGCCGCTGGTTTCCGGCGTGACCGCCGTCGCCGACACGCTGGTGGCGGACCGCGAAGGTTGATCGCATCGCCTTTTTGTTGGCCAAATCATCGCTATCATGAGGTGCCCTGACCGAGGAGCTTCGCCATGAGTATTGTTAAGCCGACCATATTCCTGCTTGGGCTTTCGCTGGCCGTTGCCGCCGGCCCGGTACGCGCCGCGTCCGAAGAGGCGCCGGCCGATACCATCGAGCGCGGGGCGCAGCTCGTGATCGACGGCCTCCGGGCGTTCTTCGCCGCGATCCCGCAATACGAGCCGCCGGAGGTTCTCCCCAACGGGGACATCATTATCCGCCGGGTGAAACCCGGCGCGCCGAAGCAGGAGGAGAAAAAGAGCGGGGATGACGACAACAAGGGGCTGAAGCTCTGATCCGCAGTAAATTTCGGAAAAGCGCGTATCCCAGGCCGTAAGCTATTGCTTATGGCCCTCTACGTAAGCGGAAGGCGCATTCCGCGGGGCGCCAAGCCCCTCCATCTTTGAACCACCGGCACCGATCGGCAGCCGGGCGATCACAGAGGATGGAGCCTCCGATGAAAAAAATGCTACTCGGTCTGACGGCCGCCGCGATGATTGCTGTCCCGCTCGCCGGGCAGACCCTTGCCAGTTCCTATTCCACCACGGATGCCTCGAAGCTGAGCGAAGCGCAGATTACCGAGATGCTCGCGAAGGAGGGCTACAAGGTGATCCGCGTTGAGCGTGAAGAACACGGCCGGATCGAGGTCAAGGCGACCCAGGGATCCGAAAAGTGGGAACTCAAGCTTGACCCCGCGACCGGCAAGATCCTGAAGAAGGAGCGCGAGGACTGATGTCCGCCCAGCTTCAGGCGGAGGAGCGGGTCTGGGACCCGCTCGTCCGGATCACCCACTGGACCATCGCCCTGTCGGTCCTCCTGAATTACGCGATCGTCGACGAGGAGTCGGTGCTTCACGTCTGGATCGGCTATGTCGCGCTCGCCATGCTCGGACTCAGAATGATCTGGGGCCTTGTCGGGACCGAACGCGCAAGGTTCACATCCTTCCCGCCGAGCCCGCGTGCGGCGCTCGCCCATCTCGGATCGATGTTCTCAGGGTCAAGGCGGGCGCATACGTCGCACAATCCGCTCGGCGCGCTTATGGTCTACGGCCTCTGGGCCATGTTGTTCCTCGTCGGTGCCACCGGTATGGTGCTCGACATCGTGGGCGAATACGGGATGCTCGGTGAAGCCGCCGAGGAGACGCACGAGGTGGCGGCAACGCTGCTGATCGTGATGGCGGCGATCCATGTGAGCGGCGTCCTGCTCGAATCCCGCCTGACCGGGACCAACCTCGTCAGGCAGATGACCTGGCTCTCCGGCCGGAAGTCCGAAGAAACGTAAAGGAACCGGCGTGAGCGGACAGATAACGAGCGGCCAGTCACGGGGGCGAACCTACGGATTGGCAGCCGTGCTCGTCCTGCAGGCGCTTTGCGCCGTCTTCTTCATCGTCGACTCGATCGAGGACCTTCGGGTCGACGAGCTCAACCCGCACAATGCGTTCGAAGCGGTGATCGGCCTCGTTCTGATCATCGGCGTGGTGTTCGGCGCGCGGGAGATGCGCCGCGTGCTCGACCGGGCGGGACGCGCGGAAACCGCGGTCACGGTGGCGTCCGGCGCGCTCGGCACGGTGATCGAGGAGCATTTCCGGAAATGGGACCTCACCGAAGCGGAGCGGGATGTCGCCCTGCTGGCGATCAAGGGCTTCGAAATCGGAGAGATAGCGGCATTCCGGAACACCGCCGCGAGCACGGTGCGGGCCCAGCTGACCCGCATCTACGCCAAGGCCGGAGTCGCGGGCCGCTCGCAGCTCGTCAGTCTCTTCATCGACGATCTGCTCGGCGGCGCGCTCGCCGGGATGGGCCCTCCGGAAAGCGGGAAGCCGCCCGCCGCCGCTAGCTGAGTTTCGCGACGGTCGCGCCGGCGGCGTCCCTGAGGGCGTCCGGCTCGGTCTCGAACACGGCATTCGGTGCGCCGGCCGCGGCCCAGATCTTCCCGTAGCCGAGCAGGTCTTCGTCCATCCAGCTGGCAACCGGAAGCAGATGCCCGATCGGTGCGACGCCGCCGATGGCGAAGCCGGTAATTTCACGAACTTCCTTCGGGTCGGCCCGTTCCAGCGGCTCGCCGGCCAAAGCGGCGGCCTTGCCGAGATCGACCTGGTTGCTGCCGGAGACCAGCAGCAGCTTCAATTCGCCGCTCTCCGCCCCCTTGAAGATCAGCGATTTCACGATCTGCCCGACCTCGCAGCCGCAGGCGGTCGCCGCTTCCTCGGCGGTCCGGGTCGAGTCCGGCATGCGCAGGATCTCGGTTGCGAGGCCGGCCGCTTCCGCTGCCGCCTTCACGCGATTGACGCTCTTGCTCATCTCGCTGTCTTTACTCTGCCGCGTCCTGATAGGCCTCGAGCGGCGGGCAGGAGCAGATCAGGTTCTTGTCCCCGTAGGCCTGGTCGATCCGGGCGACCGGCGGCCAGTATTTCGCCTCGCGGAGGGATTTCACCGGGAAGGCGCCGCGTTCGCGGGAATATTTCCGGTCCCAATCATCGGCCAGCAGGTCGGACGCGGTATGCGGCGCGAAGGCGAGCGGGCTTTCCTCGTGGGTCAGCTTGCCCTCCTCGATCTCGCGGATCTCGCCGCGGATCGCGATCATCGCCTCGCAGAACCGCTCCAGCTCGGAGAGCGGCTCGCTCTCGGTCGGCTCGATCATCAGCGTGCCGGCGACCGGGAAGGACATGGTCGGGGCGTGGAAGCCGTAATCCATCAGCCGCTTGGCGACGTCCTCGACGGTGACGCCGGTCGCGTCCTTCAGCGGGCGCAGGTCGATGATGCATTCATGCGCGACGAGACCCTTCTTGCCCTTGTAGAGCACCGGATAATGCTCCTCGAGCCGGCGGGCGACGTAGTTCGCCGAGAGGATCGCCACCTCGGTCGCGCTGCGGAGGCCGTTGGCGCCCATCAGCTCGATATAGGACCAGGAGATCGGCAGGATGCCGGCGCTGCCATAGGGCGCCGCGCTGACCGGGCCGATCGCGCTTTCCGGCGCGCCGAGCGTGCGGTGGCCGGGCAGGAACGGGGCGAGATGGGCGCCGACGCCGATCGGGCCGACACCGGGGCCGCCGCCGCCATGCGGGATGCAGAAGGTCTTGTGCAGGTTGAGGTGGCTGACGTCGGAGCCGAACTTGCCCGGCTTGCAGACGCCCACCATGGCATTGAGGTTGGCGCCGTCCATATAGACCTGCCCGCCATGCTCGTGGATCAGGTCGCAGATCTCGGTGATGGTCTCCTCGAAGACGCCGTGGGTCGAGGGGTAGGTGACCATGAGGGCCGCGAGGCTGGCGCTGTGCTGCTCCGCCTTCGCCTTCAGGTCCTCCATGTCCACGTTGCCGTTCTCGTCGCATTTGACGACCACGACTTTCATGCCCGCCATCGCGGCGGAGGCCGGGTTGGTGCCGTGGGCCGAGCTCGGGATCAGGCAGATGTTGCGTCCGCTGTCGCCCCGGCTCTCGTGATAGGCGCGGATCGCCAGCAGGCCGGCATATTCGCCCTGGGAGCCGGCGTTCGGCTGCAGCGAGACGGCGGCATAGCCGGTGATCTCCGCCAGCATCCGCTCCAGCTCCGAGATCATCTGGTGATAGCCCTCGACCTGGTCGCGCGGGGCGAAAGGATGGATGTCGGAGAAGGCGGCCCAGGTGACCGGGATCATCTCGGTGGTCGCGTTCAGCTTCATGGTGCAGGAACCGAGCGGGATCATCGAGCGGTCGAGCGCCACGTCCTTGTCCGCGAGGCGGCGCAGATAGCGCAGCATCTCGGTCTCGGAATGGTAGGTATTGAAGGCGGGGTGGGTGAGGAAATCGCTCTTGCGCAGCAGCTTCTCCGGAAGCGCGTCCGGCGTGCGGCCGGAGACCTCCTCGTAGGTCAGTTCCTTCATCGAGTCGAAGGCCATCATGGCCCAGAGACGCTCGACCAGCTCTCTGGTGCACGTCTCGTCGAGCGAGATCCCGACTTTGTTGTCCTCGAAGATCCGCAGGTTCACGCCCTCGATCCGCGCCGCCTCGACGACGGAGCCGGTCCAGTCGTCGGTTTCGACGAGGATCGTGTCGAAGAAACTGTCATGGGCGATCTTGTAGCCGAGATCGCGCAGGCCCTGGGCCAGGATCGCGGTCCGGCGATGCACTCGCCGGCCGATCTTCCGCAGCCCGTCGGGCCCGTGATAGCAGGCATAGGCGGCGGCCATGACCGCGAGCAGGACCTGGGCCGTACAGATGTTGCTGGTCGCCTTCTCACGCCGGATATGCTGCTCGCGGGTCTGCAGCGCGAGGCGATAGGCCTTGTCGCCGTTGCGGTCGACCGAGACGCCGACGATACGGCCGGGGATCGAGCGCTTGTACTCGTCCTTCGTCGCGAAATAGGCGGCGTGCGGGCCGCCGAAGCCGAGCGGTACGCCGAAGCGCTGGCTGGTGCCGATCGCGACGTCGGCGCCGAACTCGCCCGGTGGGGTGAGCTGGGTCAGGGCAAGCAGGTCCGCCGCGACCACGGCGAGCGCGCCCTGGGCATGGGCCTTCTCGACCACGGTGGCATAGTCCGCGACCGCGCCGTAGGTGTCCGGGTACTGGAGCAGCACGGCGAAGGCGTCTTCCGGCAATCCATCGTTTACATTGCCGACGACGACGGAAACGCCGATCGGCTCGGCGCGGGTCTTCAGCACGTCGATGGTCTGCGGATGGCAGTTTTCGGAGGCGAAGAAGACCATGCCCTTGTTCTTGGAGGCTTTCTGGCAGAAGGCCATGGCCTCGGCCGCCGCGGTGCCCTCGTCGAGCAGGGAGGCGTTGGCGATCTCGAGCCCGGTCAGGTCCGCGATCATGGTCTGGAAATTGAGCAGCATTTCCAGCCGGCCCTGGCTGATTTCCGGCTGGTAGGGCGTATAGGCCGTGTACCAGGCGGGGTTCTCCAGGATGTTGCGCTGGATCACGGCCGGGACCCGTGTGCCGTAATAGCCCATGCCGATCAGCGACCGGTTCAGCACGTTGTTGTTGGCATATTGCCGGAGCTTCTGCAGCACGGCGCTTTCGGTCTGGGCCGGCGGCAGGGCGAGCGGGTCCTTGGAGCGGATCTTCGGCGGAATGGCATCGTCGATCAGGGCGTCGAGACTCTCGTAACCGAGGGCCTTCAGCATGACCGCCTGTTCCTCGGTGCTCGGACCGATATGGCGGCGGATAAACTCGTCGCTCTCTTCCTGCTCGGCAAAAGCCAGTCTGTTGTCCGTCATCGCGCTCATCGCGTCAGCTCCTTCCGGCCCGGGGGCCGTGCGTCATTCTTTGCTTTGTTGGAGCGCGGCCGGTCCCGTGCGGGTGGCCGCGCCCGTGGATCAGGCCTCGGTGTGGGCCTTGTAGGCGTCGGCGTCCATCAGGGCGTCGAACTCCGCCTTGTCGGAAATCTTGATCTTGTAGAACCAGGCAGCGCCTTCGGGATCGCTGTTGACCAGATCCGGGGTATCGGCGAGCGCGTCATTCGCCTCGACGACCTCGCCGGCGCAGGGGGCGTAAAGCTCGCTCGCGGCCTTCACGGATTCGACCACGGCGGTCTCGTCGCCTTTGGAAACGGTCTTGCCGACGTCCGGAACCTCGACGAAGACGACCTCGCCGAGCTGTTCCTGGGCGAAATCGGTGATCCCGACGGTGCCGATCTCGCCGTCGAGATCGATCCATTCATGGTCTTCGGTAAAGCGACGCTCGCTCATCTCTCTGTTCCCCTCGGGTGCTTTGTTTTCAACGTTTGTAGCCGTTCGGAACGAACGGCATCTTGGCAGTTCTGGCCGGCAGGGCTTTGCCCCGAACGACCACATTTACGGCGCTTCCGGCGGCGGAATGCTCCGCCGTCACGTAGCCCATCGCGACCGGCGCCTCGAGCGTCGGCCCGAAGCCGCCGCTGGTGATGGCGCCGATGGTGGAACCGTCCGGTGCCTGGATCTCGGTGCCCTCGCGGGCGGGGGCGCGGCCTTCCGGCAGGATGCCGACGCGTTTGCGGGCCGTGCCCTCGGCGATCTGTTTCAGGATGACGTCGGCGCCCGGGAAGCCGCCTTCGGTACGCCGGCGCTTGCCGATCGACCAGGTGAGCGCGGCCTCGACCGGGGTCGTGGTCTCGTCGATATCGTGGCCGTAGAGGCAAAGCCCCGCTTCGAGGCGCAGCGAATCGCGCGCGCCGAGGCCGATCGCCTCGACGTCGTTCTGCGCCAGCAGCTTGCGGGCGAGCGCCTCGGCCTCGTCGGCGGGCACGGAAATCTCGTAACCGTCCTCGCCGGTATAGCCGGAGCGGGTGACGAAGCAGGCCGCTCCGTCGATGTCCATTTCCAGGCCGGTCATGAAGGTGAGGGTCGCGGCGGCGGGGGCGAGGGCGGAGAGCGCCATCTCGGCGCCCGGGCCCTGCAGGGCGATCAGCGCGCGGTCCTCCAGCACCTCGATCTCCGAGGAGAGATGCGCGCGCATATGGCGGATGTCGGCGTCCTTGCAGGCCGCGTTGACGACGACCATCAGGCCATTCTCGATGCGGCAGACCATCAGGTCGTCGAGGATACCGCCCGCCTCGTTGGTGAACATCGTGTAGCGCATCTGCCCGTGGCCGAGCCCGTCGAGGTCGCCCGGCACCAGCCGTTCGAGATCGCGCGCCGCGTCCGGACCGGTCAGCTTCACCTGTCCCATGTGGGAGACGTCGAAGAGCCCGGCCTTGGCGCGGGTATGGAGATGCTCCGCCTTGACGCCCATCGGGTACTGCACCGGCATGTCATAGCCGGCGAACGGCACCATCTTGGCGCCGAGCTCGACATGCAGGTCGTAAAGGGGAGTCTTCAAGAGGTCGGTATCGGCCATAAATCTCTCCGGTCAGCGTAAGGCATCCCGGCGAAATGCCGGAACCAGCCCCCTCTGTCGCTAACCTGAGAGATTCACCCGGCGAACTCTGTGCCGGGCTTTCACCGTGGGTGAGACGGTTTCCCGCCTACTTTCCAGATTGTCCTCGCCTCGAAGTCCTTTTGCCTGAGAGTTTCCGGGGGCGGTTGCTCCTTCGGCGCCGGCCCAGTGGCTAGAAGCGGGCCGGTCTCTCCCTCGAGGGTCGTCGGTAGTGGCGCGAGGATAATCGTGCCTGCAGGAAAAGAAAAGGGCGATGCGAACGCCGGCCATGCCGGCTGGCTGGACGCCAAGGCGCCGCTGAGCGACGCTACGAGAGTTTGGCCCGGACGTCGGAAGCTGCCGACATCAGATGGCTGAGAGGGTGGAGAGTGAAGTTAGAAAGCGTGACACGACCGGCCGTTGTGGCGGATGCAGAAGGCATCAGTAACGTCATTGCCGTTACGTCGCGCGAATCGAATGCCGCGGATTACGCGCCTGAAACGATCGAGACCGTGGTCTCGAGCAGCAGTCCCGGGCGCATCGAGGCGCTGATTCGCGAGGGAGATTTCTTCGTTGTGGAGCACGGTGGCCGGATCGTCGCCGCTGCCGGTCTGGTCGACGAAACAGTGCGCCGTTTGTTCGTCCTTCCCGAATATCAAGGTGCCGGAATCGGTCGCGAGCTTCTAGCCGCCCTAGAGGGAGCGACTCTTCGTCGGGGGATCCAGGTTCTGCACGTGAATTCTTCGCTCACAGCGGTTGGATTTTATCGAAAAGCGGGCTTCGCCGATGGGGCAGAAGAAAGTCTGGACGGCATACGCTTTGTCAGAATGAGCAAGCGGCTGGCGGGCGGGTGAACCTCTCCCTGCGCCGTTGCCAACAATTGCAGGCGCGCTGCTCCTGTGTCCGTTGGAAACCGATCAGCCCCCGGTAAGCTGTTCGGGGTGGGATCGTCGCTTCATCCCGGGAGATGCCCACCGAACGATTTGTCGCTTGATTGCATTCATGGGTGTTCGCATATCCCTTAATAAGTGTCCGGCTTATGGAGCCGGGCTTTTGTGGGTTTCACGTAATTCTTTTCCAAGTCGGGCCGGCCTGCGTTTCGACCGGCCCCCGTACATGTCGCAGACAGAATTCGACAAAAATTCATTTTCTTCAATTCATTGGAGTGAGCTGCATGACCCTCCGCCGCTTATCGATCATCGCCGCCTCGCTGCTGGTGCCCGCTCTGATCCTCGGATACCTCGTCGCCACGGGGGAAAGAGGGCTGTCGTCCGGACGTCCGTTGTCACCGTTCCCGCCGCGGGACGTTCCGACCAGCCGCCTGGATCCCGAGCGGGCCCGGGCGCTCGGCTGGTCGTCGGACGGGCTGGACCGCGTTCTGGACTACGCGAGCCGGCTGAGTGCCGATTCGTTCATCCTGATGACCGACGGGCAGATCGTCGCGTCGCTCGGCGATCTCACGGTGCCCTACAGCGTCCACTCCGCCCGCAAGGCATTCCTCAGTGCCGTCGTCGGGCAGCATGTCGGCGGCGGGCCGGACGAGATCCCGCTGGGCGCGACGCTCGCGGATCTCGGCATAGACGACGATCCCGGGCCACTCACCCCGCTGCAGCGGCAGGCGACGGTGCTGCATCTTCTGAAAAGCATGTCCGGGATCAACCACCCCGCCGCCGCGGAAGGCGGTCTGACCGCGGAGAAGGAGCGCCGGCTCGGAACCGGGGAAAACGAGCCGGGCACGATCTGGGCGTACAACAATTGGGACTATAACGCCCTGACGACGATCTTCGAGCGGCGCACGGGGCTTTCGGTCGCCGAAGCGTTCCGCGATGGCGTTGCCGGTCCCGTCGGTATGCAGGATTTCACACTGGCCTCGGTCTCATACAGCACGGCACCGGATCTGTCCCGGCACCGGGCCGCCATGTTCCGGATTTCGGCGCGCGATTTTGCCCGGTTCGGGCAGCTCTTTCTCGACCGGGGTGTCGTGGATGGCCGCGCCGTCATGCCGGCGTCCTGGGTGCACCGCATCACGGCGGACTACGCGGAGACGGGAATTGAGGGGCTGCGCGCCGGGCATGGCTATCTCTGGTGGGTTCCGTCGCGCGACACCGGTCTGCCCGAGGGAAGCTTCTTCGCCTGGGGACTCGGCCAGCAGACGGTGTTCGTCATTCCCGCCTGGAACACCGTGATCGTCCACCAGTCCGATACATCGGAGTTCCTGAAACGGTGGCTGGCACTCCAGAGGGAGGGTGTGGACGGTGACGCGGCGCTGGAGCGGATTGTGCTGGACTGCCGCACGGA
This sequence comes from Nisaea sediminum, assembly GCF_014904705.1. NCBI lineage: Bacteria > Pseudomonadati > Pseudomonadota > Alphaproteobacteria > Rhodospirillales > Thalassobaculaceae > Nisaea > Nisaea sediminum. Next base: position 130,802 of record NZ_JACZCQ010000013.1, on the reverse strand, counting down.
GGCGGGCCTGAGCAGCGCGTTCTGTCGCGAGCATCGGTTCACCAGCCCGCGGGAGTTCGACCGGCTGATTTCCCTTATCGCCGACGCTCGCGGCTGACTGCGGCTGCGAAAGCCGCCGTTGTCGCGCCGAATCGGAAACCGTGGCCCTAGCGCTGTTGCCGGCGATTGTAGGCAAGCTGCTCGGGGGTGAGCTGGAAGCCGATCAGCACCCGGTAGCTGTTCAGGGTCAGCTTGTCCGCCGTGTAGGGGATCCTCGGCGCGAACTCGTCGGTGATGGCGACGCGGCGGAGGTTGCCCTTGAAGGGCAGGGTGTTGCTGAAGGTTTCCTTGGCGATGACCGCGCCGGTCTCGTCGGCGATGGCGAGGAAATAGGTGACCTCAGCCTGGTTGTCCCTGTTCGCCGGGCCGCGCGTGGCGACGACCTGGAAGGCGACATCCATCACCAGCTCGCTCTTCTCGAAATTGCAGATGGCGGTGAGGCCGCCGAGGCGGGCATCGAATCGGACGTCGGTCAGGTCGCCGACCGCGCCATCGGCAAAGGCCGTCATGTGGTCGAGGTCGCTGACGAAATCGGTTTTCGGGCATCCCGGCGGCGGGCCCTTGTCCGAGGAGCAGGCCGCCACAAGAGCCAGCAGCGCCAACGGGAGCGCGATGCGGGTCACGGAGCGGAAACGCGGACGAGAAAACATGGAGCCAGCTCTGTCAGGGTTGAAACGCGGCCACACTAACCCTTTCACTCCGCGCCCGCAAATGGCCCGGAGCGTCCTCGGCGACATGGCCTCTCTTCTATGGACAAGTTCCGGCAGAGGGACTACATCGCGAGGCATGACCCGAGCCGATCTCACCATATTGCTGGCAACGCCGCGCGGTTTCTGCGCCGGGGTGGATCGTGCGATCCAGATCGTCGAGCGCAGCCTCGAGAAATACGGCGCGCCGGTCTATGTGCGGCACGAGATCGTGCATAACCGCTACGTGGTCGAAGGGCTGGAGAAGAAGGGCGCGGTGTTCGTCGAGGAGCTGGACCAGGTGCCGCTCGATGCGCCGGTCGTGTTCAGCGCCCACGGGGTGCCGAAATCGGTCCCGGCGGAAGCCGAGCGGCGCAAGATGGTCTATCTCGACGCGACCTGCCCGCTGGTCAGCAAGGTGCATCTCGAGGCCGAGCGGCATCTGAAGCAGGGCCGCCATATCGTGCTGATCGGCCATGCCGGGCATCCCGAGGTGATCGGCACCATGGGTCAGGTGCCCGAGGGGACGATCACGCTGGTCGAGACCCGTGCGGATGCCGAGGCCGTCAGTTTCGAGGGCGATCCCGATCTCGCCTACATCACCCAGACGACGCTTTCGGTGGACGACACGGCGGAGATCGTCTCGGTGCTGCAGAGCCGCTTTCCGAAGATGGTCGCGCCGGCCAAGGAAGATATCTGCTACGCCACCACCAACCGCCAGGAGGCGGTGAAGGCGATCGCGGAGCGCTGCGACGGGATGGTCGTGATCGGCGCGCCGAACTCCTCCAATTCCAAGCGTCTGGTCGAGGTCGCAAGGACCCGCGGCTGCGAGAAGGCGCTGCTGATCCAGCGCGCCACCGACATCGACTGGGACTGGATGGCGGATGTGAGCGTGCTCGGCATCACCGCCGGTGCCTCCGCGCCCGAAGTGCTGGTGGACGAGGTGATCGAGGCCTGCCGGGCGCAGCGGAACGTCACCATCGAGGAAGTCACCGTCGCCCGTGAGGACGTCCGTTTCAAACTGCCCCGCGAACTGGCGAGTTGACCCCGTGGCCGTCTATACCTCCGTTTCCGACGAGGATCTCGCATCCTTCCTGAAGACCTACGATATCGGCGAGCCGATCTCCTTCGCAGGCATCGCCGAGGGGGTCGAGAACTCGAATTTCATGGTCCGGACGACCGTAGGCACCTACATCCTCACGCTCTACGAGAAGCGGGTTAACCCCGACGATCTGCCCTTCTTCCTCAACCTGATGGATCATCTCTCGGCCAAGGGGCTGTCCTGCCCGCAGCCGGTGCGCGCCCGCTCCGGCACGGTGCTCGGTACGCTGAACGGCCGGCCGGCGGCGGTGGTGACTTTTCTCGACGGTGTCTGGCACCGGAAAGTCACGCCCGCGCACTGCCACGCGCTCGGCGGCGAGCTTGCCCGGATGCACGCGCTCGGCGCCGATTTCTCGATGGTGCGGGAAAACAATCTCTCCGTCGCCTCCTGGCGTCCGCTGCTCCGATCCTGCGGTCCGCAGTCGGACGAGGTGAAGGCCGGGCTCTATGCCTTTCTCGAGGCCGAGATCGATTTCCTGGAGAGGAACTGGCCGAAGGACCTGCCGCGCGGCGTGGTCCATGCCGATCTCTTCCCGGACAATGTTTTCTTCCTCGGCGACAGGCTGTCGGGCTTCATCGATTTCTATTTCGCCTGCACCGACATGCTGGTCTACGACCTTGCGATCTGCCTCAACGCCTGGTGCTTCGAGACCGACGGCAGCTTCAATGTGACCAAGGCGCGGCAGATGATCTCGTCCTACGACGCCGTCCGCAAGCTCTCGAAAGAGGAGCTGGACGCGCTTCCGGTGCTCGCCCGCGGCTCCGCCACGCGCTTCCTGCTGACCCGCCTCTATGACTGGATCAATCACCCGGAAGGCGCTTTCGTGAAGCCGAAGGACCCGATGGAATATCACCGCAAGCTGAGCTTCCATCAGACCGTCTCCTCGAGCGCGGGCTACGGCATCTGATGGTCTCGAAGAGGGTCGAGATCTTCACGGACGGCGCCTGCAGCGGCAATCCGGGTCCGGGCGGCTGGGGCGCGATCCTGCGCTATGGCGAGGCCGAGAAGGAACTCTCCGGAGGCGAGAAGGAAACCACCAACAACCGCATGGAGCTGATGGCGGCGATCACCGCGCTGGAGACGCTGACCCGGCCGATGCATGTCGATCTCTATACCGACAGCACCTATGTCCGCGACGGCATCACCAAGTGGATCCACGGCTGGAAGAAGCGCGACTGGCGCACCGCCGACAAGAAGCCGGTGAAGAACGTCGAGCTTTGGCAGCGGCTCGAGGCGGCCTGCGGACGGCACGAGATCGACTGGCACTGGGTCAAGGGCCATGCCGGCCACCCGGAGAACGAGCGCGCGGACGAGCTGGCCCGCCTGGCCATACCGTGAGCGCCAGGGCGGAGGGGAAGACCCGCTGGGACATCGTGACCCTCGCGGTCCTGGCAGGTGTCGTCTCCGCGCTGCAGGTAGGCAAGGTGCCGCCGGCACTGCCGGAGCTGCGTGCCGATCTCGGTCTCTCGCTGGTCGGCGGCGGCTGGCTCGCCTCTCTTCTGCATGTCTTCGCCGCGATCCTCGCCATCGGCATGAGCATGGCGACCGACCGGCTCGGGCCGGCGCGGCTTCTGGTCTGGGCGATGCTGATCATGGCGGCGGGCTCTGCCCTCGGCGTGGTGTCCGGTTCGGCTTCCCTGCTGTTCGCCGGCCGCGCGCTTGAAAGTCTGGGATTCCTTGCGACCTCGATTGCCGCGCCGACGCTGATCGTTGCCGCCGCCCGCCCACGCGACCGCTCCCTCGCGCTCGGCTGCTGGTCAGCCTATTTCCCGGTCGGTGCCGCCATCGCCATGGTCGCGGCTCCGGCCTTTCTCGGCGCCTGGGGCTGGCGTGGGCTCTGGTTCGCGGACACGGTCATCTGCATCGCCATGGCCCTCTTTCTCTGGATCATGGTCCGGCCCGGCCGCTGGTCCGGGGTGCCGCAGCCGCACCGTGGCCGCGGCCTTCGCGATGTGCTCCAGACGCTGCGCCTGCCCGCCCCCTATCTCTTCGCGCTCGCCTTCTTTTTCTATGCCTGCGCGGTCTTCGCCCTGATGACCTGGATGCCGACCTTCCTGATCGAGCGCCTGGGCTATTCGCTTGAGCGCGCGGCGCTCCTCGGTGCGCTCGTCGTGCTGGTAAATGTGGTCGGAAATCTCGGGGCGGCCTGGCTGATGCACCGTGGCCTGCCGCGCTGGGTCATCATCGCGATCAGTTTTCTCGGCGCGATCGCGACGGCCTGGTTCGTCTTCGCCGGAAGCGCACCGGACATTCTCCGTGTGCCGGCCGCGGTGGCGATGTCCTGCATCTGCGGCGTGCTCCCGGCGGCCTGCCTCGCCGGCGCGCCGGCACATGCCCGAAACGCGACCGAGGTCGCGACCTGCAGCGGCGTCGTGGTGCACGGCTCCAATCTCGGCAACCTGCTGGCGGCACCGATCTTCGCCACCGTCGTGACTTATTTCGGCGGCTGGTCGAACGGCCATCTGCCGATGATCGGCGTCGGTCTCCTCGGCCTGCTGGTGGCTGCCGCCGTCCGTTCAGTCGATCGGGTTCGCTGAAAATCTTCCATAGTTCGATGTTCGGCGAAGCATATTTGTGGAGTCCGCTTCTATCATCGCGTCTTTCCTTCTCCCGGAGAGCGCGACGATGGACGACAAACCTTTCCTTCCCCTCGAACTCGGCCTGCTGGGGGCGCTCGCGCTGCTCTGGGGGTCCTCCTATATCCTGACAAAAGTGGCGCTGGCGGAGATTCCGCCGCTTACCCTGATCGCCGCGCGCGTCACCATCGCCGCACTCTTTCTGCTGTGCCTCTGTTCGTTCCGGAAGCTGCGCCTGCCCTCCGATGCCGGTACTTGGGGGCGCCTTCTGGTGCAGGCATTTTTCAACAGCATCGGCGCCTGGACCCTGCTGGCCTGGGGGCAGCAGTTCATCGCCAGCGGCCTCGCCAGCGTTCTGAACTCGACGGCGCCGATCTTCATCTTCTTCATCACCCTGCTCTTCACCCGTCACGAGCGGACCGGCCTCGCGCGGCTCGGGGGGGCGCTGCTCGGCCTGATCGGTGTCGTGCTGATCGTCGGCCTCGATGCGCTCGATGGCCTCGGACAGGGTGTCCTGGGGCAGCTCGCCGCCATCGGAGGCGCGCTGCTCTACGCGGGCGCCGCCATTTACGGGCGGCGTTTCTCCGGCATGCCGGCGCCCGTCACCGCTGCCGGCACGATGCTCTGGGCGATGGCGGTGCTCGTGCCGCTCGCCTGCCTCGTCGACCGGCCCTGGGAGCTGCAGCCGTCCGCCGAGGCGCTCGGCGCGGCGCTTGCGCTCGGTCTCTTCTGTACCGGGACGGCGCTGATCCTCTATTTCCGCCTGGTGCGCACCCTCGGCTCCATGGGCGTGGCGAGCCAGGCCTATCTGCGGGCCGGGGTCGGCGTCTGTCTCGGCATGGCGATCCTCGGCGAGGAACTGACGCTCTCCACCGGTCTCGGCATTCTCGCCGCGATGATTGGGGTCGCGCTGATCAATCTGCCGGCGCGGCCTGCGGTTCAGCCGGCGCCGAACCTCTCCACAAGCGCGTCGAAGCCGCTCTTGTAGATGAACTTCACGATGCCGGCCGCCTTCTCCTCGCGTCCCTCGTCCGGGGCGAAGGCGGAGTGCCAGCGAACGACCGAGCCGCCGCCCGCATCCTCGACGCTCATCCAGGCGGAATAATTCTCCAGCGGAAAGGGTTTGCCGAGGATGGCGTAGCGCATGCGGCGGCCTTCCTCGTCGCGTTCTAGCTGGACCTCGTCGAAGACCGGCCCGCCATTGGCGCTATGGACCCGCCGGATCCCGCCGGCGCCCATCGCCTCGATCCGGTCGACCGCCGGATGCCACTCATGGATATTGAGGAAATCCCCGACCACGGCCCAGACATCGGCCGCCGGTGCCGCCAGTTTCACACTCATATCGACTGTCGCCATCGAAACCTCCTTCGGTGTCGTTGCGGGAGAGCCTAAGGTGAATGGGGAAATTGGCAAATGATTCGCGTGATCTCGTCAAACATATCTTGTCTTCGTGCGACGAAAGTTTTGTGGCCTTCGCTTTCCGGCCAGTGCGCCAATGATGAGTGTCACAAGTTGATACACAATCAGAATTGACGCGTATGAGTTGAAGGTCCTCTATTCGGTTGTTCAATAGAGGAGGGCGCCGTGAAGGCAGCATTTAGTTTTTTGGTCTTGTGTATGGTCTTGGGTTTTGCCGGAAGCGCATCCGCGACTAATGTCTGGGAATTGCAGGCGCCGTTCAAGCTGACAGTGAAGCATCAGGACCCTGGCGTGATCGAGTACTGTCAGGCGACCGCAAAAGGCCAGGACAGTGATGGTGTTTGGTTGGTCGACGGTGTCTCAAACAGCGCTGGCGACGAGGAAGACTGCACGATCCTGATGCAGGACGGCGACAATTCATGTGAAATACGGGTCGCCGATCCCCCATATACGTTCATGCACAGTCAGATCACAACTCTCAGTGACTATTGCAATCAATACCGGGTGGAGCATTCCTCGAACTGGAAGGCGCAGGTCTACGTCTTCAAGGTCGTGAAGAATAACTGATCCATGCTAAAATTTTTAATCCGCTATCCGGGAAGGCTTCGCCCAAGGACCAAACTCGGGCGGGGCTTTCTTGCGTTGCGGCCAATGCTCCAATTGCGACGTGGCGCACCGGGCCGGTGTCGCCGTGCGGCTCGCCTCTTCGGTGCGGACCTGTTGGACTAACCCCTGCACAATGATGTCGGGCAGGGGAGAGGCTTCATGAAATCGCACACGCAGGTCGTGGTCATCGGCGGGGGCGTCGTCGGCTGTTCGGTGCTCTATCACCTGACCAAGCTCGGCTGGAAGGACGTGGTCCTGGTGGAGCGCAGCGAGCTGACCTCCGGTTCGACCTGGCACGCCGCGGGCGGCATGCACACGCTGAACAGCGACCCGAACGTCACCAAGCTGCAGAAATACACCATCGACCTCTACAAGGAGATCGAGGAGATCTCCGGGCAGGCGACCGGCGTACATCTCTCCGGCGGCATCATGGCGGCGGGCACGCAATCCCGTGTCGACTACCTGAAGACCATGGTCGCGAAGTCGAAATATATGGGCCTCGACATCGACTTCATCTCGCTCGACGAGGTGCAGCGCCTGCATCCGCTCTGCGATGCGAAGCATTTCGTCGGCGCGGTCTACGATCCGAACGAGGGCCATGTCGATCCCTCCGGGGTGACCAACGCCTATGCCATCTCGGCGCGCAAGGGCGGGGCGGAGATCTACCGCCACACCAAGGTCGAGGAGCTGGTCGCGGAAAAGGACGGCACCTGGTCCGTCGTCACCGACAAGGGCACGATCCGCTGCGAGAAGGTGGTGAATGCGGGCGGTCTCTGGGCCCGCGAGGTCGGCCGCATGGTCGGGCTCGAACTGCCGGTGCTGGCGATGGAGCATCACTACCTGATCACCGAGCCGCTGGACGAGATCAAGGCGCTGGAAAACGAGTTGCCGCATCTGATCGATTTCGAGGCGGAGATCTATACCCGCCAGGAGGGCGTCGGCTTCCTGCTCGGGACCTACGAGAAGGCCTGCGTGCCCTGGTCGCCGCACGAGACGCCGTGGGATTTCGGCCACGAGCTGCTGCAGCCGGACCTCGACCGCATCGCGCCCTCGCTCGACGTCGCCTACCAGCACTTCCCCTTCCTGGCGCAGGCGGGGGTGAAGTCGATGATCAACGGGCCCTTCACCTTCGCGCCCGACGGCAACCCGCTGGTCGGGCCGGTGCCGGGGCTGAAGAACATGTATCTCGCCTGCGGCGTGATGGCCGGCTTCAGCCAGGGCGGCGGTGTCGGTCTCGCGCTCGCCCAGTGGATGATCGAGGGCGAACCGGACATGGACGTCTTTGCCATGGATTGCGCCCGCTTCGGCAACTATGCGACCAAGGGCTATGCCTACGAGAAGGTGAAGGAGAATTATTCCCGCCGCTTCTCCATCACTTTCCCGAACGAGGAACTGAAGGCGGCGCGGCCGCATCGCATGACGGCGATCTATGACCGGCTGAAGGCGAAGAACGCGGTCTTCGGCGCCTCCTACGGGCTGGAGCACGCGCTCTGGTTCGCGCCGGAAGGCATGGAGCCGGTGGAGAACGTGACGTTCGGCCGCTCCAACGCCTTCGGCCCGGTGGGCGAGGAGTGCCGGGCGGTGCGATCGGGTGTCGGCCTGCTGGAGATCTCAAACTTCGCCAAGTATGAGGTGACGGGCGAGGGGGCGGAAGCCTGGCTCTCCGAACTGATGGCCAACAGGATGCCGCGCACCGGACGCATCGTTTTGACGCCGATGCTGAACCGGCAGGGCAAGATCATCGGCGACTTCACCATCGCCAAGCTGGCCGAGAACCACTTCATGATCTTCGGCTCCGGCGTCGCCGAGATGTTCCATCTCCGCTGGTTCTGGGACCATCTGCCGGAGAGCGGGGTCGAGATCCGCAGCCGCTGCCAGGATCTCGTCGGTCTTTCCATCGCCGGGCCGAAGGCGGCGGACCTGCTGGCCAAGGTCACGCACGAGGATGTCTCCACTGCGGCGATGCCCTTCATGTCCTTCCGCGAGACGAATATCGGCCTGTTGCATGCCATGGTCGGCCGGCTCTCCTTCACCGGCGAGCGGGGGTACGAGATCTGGGTGCGGCCGGACTATCTGATCGCGCTCTACGACCTGCTGGTCGAGGCCGGCGCCGAATTCGGGCTCAGGCATTTCGGCGGACGGGCGCTGAATTCCCTTCGCCTGGAGAAAAGTTTCGGCGGCTTCCTCCGCGAATTCACGCCCGACTATTCGCCTTTCGAGGCGGGGCTCGAGCGCTTCGTCGACATGTCGAAGAACAGCTTCATTGGCCGCGAGGCGCTGGCCGCCGAGCAGGCGGCGGGCGGCGGCAAATACCGGCTGATCGCGCTGACCATAGACGTGGAGGAGATCGATCCTATCGCCGACGAGCCGATCTTCCACGGCGGCAAGGCGGTGGGCTGGATCACGTCCGGCGGCTACGGCCACACGGTGGGCAAGAGCATCGCGCTCGGCTACGTGCCACGGGAATATACGGAGAAGACAGATGGCTTCGAGGTCGAGATTCTCGGCAAGATCCTGAAGGCGCATCGGGTCGATACACCGTTGCACGACCCGAAAGGCAGCTTGATGCGGGGATAACTTGTTCCGACCGTCAACCCCGGCGGAGGCCGGGGGCCAGGGGATCGTTACCCGAGATCCCAGCCTGTCGCGGCTGCGAGGTCGGTCTTGCTGACGCCGATGACGGTCACCGTGCCGCCATCGGAGAAGGTGACAAGGGTGTTGCCTCCGCTCTCCGCTCCGCCACTGACGCCGAGACCGTTCTGCAGCGCGAGCGTGTCGGTGCCGGCCGCGAAATCCGTGACCGTCTCGTTCCCGTCGCCGAAGCTGAAAACGAAGGTGTCCGCACCCGCGCCGCCGCTCAGCACGTCGTCGCCCCGGTTACCTTCAATCCGGTCGGCGCCGTCTCCTCCGGCAAGCGTATCATTGCCCTGACCGCCGCAGAGCGTATCGGCCCCCAGATTGCCGAAGAGGCTGTCGTTGCCGGCATTTCCGTAGAGGATGTCGTTGTCCTGCCCGCCAAAGAGCACGTCGTCGTTTCCACCGCCGGAAATCGTGTCCGCGCCCTTGTTGCCGTAGAGCAGGTCGTTGTCGTTTCCGCCGAGCAGGACATCGCCGTCCTGTCCGCCAAAGAGCGTGTCCCTGCCGCCGCCGCCTAGCATCGAGTCCGCGCCCTGGTTGCCGTAGATCAGGTCCTCGCCGTAGCCGGAGTTGAGCGTGTCGCTGCCTCCGCCGCCGGCGATTGTGTCGTTCCCGGTGCCGAGCGAGACGAACTGGGCGGCGTCGTCGCCGACGACATAGTTCGTGCCCGCGCCGCCGATCACGGTGGCGTTGCCGAGCACGGCGGCGAAATCGATATGGTCGAGCTGCAGCGTGGAGCCCGGCATCAGTCCCGAGCTGTCGATGATCAAGGCCTCTCCGCCGCCGTTGGCGGTGCCGGTGACCTGGACCGTCTGTTGCGTGCCGTCGGATCCGGAAAAGGTGAGGGTCCGGATGTCGAGCGGAGTTCCGCCGAGGCCGTTGACATAGCCCTGGCCGTGGGTGTCGAGAAAGGTCTGGTTTGCGGTCGAAGCGCCGCTTCCCCGGAGCTGGCTCGTCAGGGTCGTCCCGGCCGTGCTGCCGCTGACGGCGGTCGCGGTGCCTGCGTTCGTCACGGAGAGCCCGGCCGGCAGGGTGACGGTGATCGTGTTGCCGCTGCCGGTGCCGCCGATCAGCAGGCCGCTCGCCGTGGCGCCGGTATTGTTGGTCAGGGTCTGGTTCGTCACCGTGCCGTCCCCGGCACTCTGGTCGCGCACGCTAAGGCTGGTGGCGGAAGACGGGGGCGCCAGCGAGAATGTCAGGGTGGAATGCGTGCCGTCGAACGAGACGGAGATCTGCAGGCTGCCGGACGCGTTCGCGATGTTCACCGCGTTCGAGCCGCCGAGACTGATCGTGCTGCCGACGATCGATCCGTTGAGGGAGCTGAGGTCGGTGCTCTTGGCAAAGATCGCGTCGCCGACCTCGAGGCCGTAGATCGTATCACCGTTCAAATTCGTGACGTTGAACTGGCCGGCGAAGACATCGGCGCCCGATCCGCCGACAAGGATGTCCCTGTCCGAACAGGCATAGAAGGTGTCGTCGCCGGAGCCGCCATAAACCGTGCTTCCGGTTCCTCCGTCACCGTCTACGGGGAAAGCACCAGAATAGAGTACGTCGTTTCCGTCGTCGCCATAGATCAGGTTGAGGGCCTTGCCGCCAGCGTCGTCTCCGTAGATCGTGTCGTTGCCGGTGCCCCCATAAATTGTGTCCGCGCCGTCGTCCGAGGAGATGAAATCGTCGCCGGCATCGCCGTAGATCGTGATCCCGGTGGACGTCCCGGTCCCGGCGCCGCCGAGCGGGTGAAACGTGTCGTTCCCGTCGCCGCCATAGAAGACCGCACCGGCATTCGAGACGAAGCTCTGGGTGAAATCGTCCCCGTCGCCGCCATAGAAAGTGTCGGCACCGCTGTCGAATAACGAGTGGAGCGTATCGTTTCCGTCGCCGCCGAAAAGCACGTCGCTCCCGGTCCCGGCACGGAGGGAATCGTTGCCGGTACCGCCATAGAGCGTGTCGTTGCCGCCATTGCCGGACAGCGTGTCGTTGCCACCGTTGCCGTAGACAATGTCGTTGCCGCCGAGCGCATCGATGTTGTCCGCCGCGCCATCGCTGGTCAGCGTGTCGTTTCCGGTGGAGGGAGTCCCGGTGACGGCGAGGCGCTCCGGGTAGGCGTGCAGCGCTTCGGCAGAGAAGAAGGCTCCCGCAACCGGGAGACCGGACCATCCGGCATCGCCGCCGAGCGGGAGGCTGGAGGCCCATACGGTCGCGCCAAGCGCTGCTTCAAGAGCATCGACCAGTTCACCCCCGGCGCGTCCGGCGCCGGCCTCACAGGAGATCAGCGCCAGTTCGGCGCCTGGTGCCAGAGTGGATCTTATGCGGCTGAGACTGTTCGGGGCGGCCCTCAGGGCGGCGGCGTCGATCCGTCGTCCCGAGAGTTCGACCGTGCCGGGAGCGCCGTGTGCGAGGATCGAGATTCGCCGGACGCCTGCGCGACCGGTGAGCACCGCCGCGATTTCCGACAGCGGGTCTCCCGAGACGGCGAGCCGGTGGACCGTCGTGCCGGCGCGTAGGCCGGCGACCAGGTGATCCGCTTCACGGACCGATAGATCGATGAACAGATAGTCTTTGCCGACAATCATACCGCGCGCGATCCGTGTTTTTTCAGGAAACATCCAGCGCACCAGCATGCGGGCATAAAGACAATTAAGATATTGGAATTATGGGTCTTTTTGTTGGAATAATTGGAAGAATTGGAATTTCCAAAATGGACAAATTCGGAAATTCGCCGGTCGCTTGCGTTACCCGAGTTCCCAGCCTGTTGCCGCGGCGAGATCGGTCTTGCTGACGCCGATCACGGTCACCGTGCCGCCGTCGGAGAAGGTGACGACGGTATTGCCGCCGCTCTCCGTCCCGTCGCTGACCCCGAGCCCGGCCTGTAGAGCCAGCGTGTCGGTGCCCGCCGCGAAGTCGCTCACCGTCTCGTTCCCGCCGTTGAAGCTGAAGACGAAGGTGTCCGCCCCGTCGCCGCCGGAGAGGGTATCGTCGCCCGTGTTGCCCTCCAGCCGGTCGTCGCCGTTGCCGCCCGCGAGGACGTCGTCGCCGCGGCCGCCGCAGAGCGTGTCGGCGCCGGTATTGCCGAACAGGCGGTCGTTGCCGGCATTGCCGTAGACGATGTCGTTGTCCTGACCGCCGTAGAGCAGATCGTCGCCGTTGCCGCCGGAGAGCGTGTCCTCACCCCTGTTGCCGTAGAGCAGGTCATTGTCGTTGTCGCCGCGTACGATGTCGCGGCCCTGTCCGCCATAGAGCGTGTCCTTGCCGCCGCCGCCGAAAACCAGGTCCGCCCCCTGGTTGCCGTAGAGGATATCCTCGCCCCAGCCGGAGCCGACCGTATCGTCACCGCCGCCGCCCGCGATCGTGTCGTTCGCGGCGCCGAGGGAGATCAACTGTACTGCATCGTCGCCGACGGCATAGCCCGGGCCATCGCCACCGCTGACGGTGGCATTGCCGAGCACGGCGGCGAAGTCGATATGATCGAGTTTCACAGTCGAGCCCGGCGCGAGCCCGGAGGTGTCGATGACGAAGGCCTCTCCGCCGCCATTGGTGGTCCCGGTGAACTGGACCGTTTGTTGCGCGCCGCTCGGATCGGAAAAGGTGATGGTCCGGATGTCGAGCGGAGTTCCGCCGAGGCCGTTGATGTAGGCTTGGCCGTGGCCATCGAGGAAACTCTGGTTCGAAGCCGATGCAGCGCTTGCCTGAACCTGCCCGCTGAGAACCGTTCCCGCTGCCGTGCCGCTGACCGCCGAAACCGTGCCGGTCTGCGTCAGGGAGAGTCCGGCCGGCAGGGTGGCGGTGATCGTATTGCCGCTCCCGGTGTCGCTCACCAGCAGGCCGGTCGCGTCGGTACCGGTATTGTTCGTCAGCGTCTGGCTGAGTTCCGACCCGGTGAGCGACTGGCTCGTGACCGTCAGGCCGCTGCCGGAGCTGCTCGAGGATTGCGACGAGACCGAGACGAAATTACCGTCGCTGTCGAGCTTCAGCAGGAATATGTCGGCCCCGCCGGCGCTGGTCAGGGTCTTGGTCCCGCTGCCCGGATCAAAATCCACCGTCCCCTGGAAGTATCCGGTGAGGTAAGTGTTGCCGCTGCTGTCGACCTTGACCGAGTTCGCTAGATCGCTGCCGGTGCCGCCGACGCTTCTTGCCCAGACGAAGTTGCCGCTACCGTCGTATTTGGTGATGAAGATGTCGTCCGAACCAGAGCTGGTCAGGTTGGTGGTGCCGGCGCCGGGATCGAAATCTACCGTTCCCGCGAACTTTCCCGTGGCATAGCTGTTGCCGCTGCCATCAACCGCGATCGATACGCCTTGTTCATCATTCGTACCGCCAGTGCTTCTTGCCCAGACGAAGTTGCCGCTACTGTCATACTTGGCGATGAAGATGTCGGTCAGACCGGAGCTGGTCAGGTTGCTGATGCCGGCGCCGGGATCGAAATCCACAGTGCCGTTGAAAAATCCGGTGACGTAGCTGTTGCCGCTGCTGTCGAGCGCGCTCGCCAAGGCCTTGTCGGATGTGGTCCCGCCGACATTTTTCGCCCAGACCAGGGCGCCGCTGCTGTCGTACTTGGCAATGAATATGTCAGGGTTGCCGCCACCGGCGCTGGTCAGGTTGGTGGTGCCGGCGCCGGGATCGAAATCCACCGTGCCGATGAAGGATCCGGAGACATAGTGATTGCCGGCGTTATCGACGTTGATCGAGCCGATGGTGTCGTGACTTGTTCCGCCGATCCTGTTCGCCCAGGTCAGGGCGCCGCTGCTGTCGTATTTGGCGATGAAGATATCGTCCTGGCCGAGGCTGGTTAGATTCGTGGTGCCGGCGCCGGGATCGAAATCCACCGTGAAGCGAAACGTTCCGGCGGCGTAGCTGTTGCCGCTGCCATCTACCGCAATCGAAACGCCTTCATCGTTACCTCCGGCACCGGCTTTGTTCGCCCAGACGAGGTTTCCGCTGCTGTCGTACTTGGCGACGAAGATGTCGAACCCGGAGCCGGTCAGGTTCGTGGTGCCCGGGCCGGGATCGAAATCCGCCGTTCCCGCGAATTTTCCGGTGAGGTAGCTGTTACCGCTGCTGTCGATTGTGATCGACAGAGCCTGATCAGTACTCGTTCCTCCAACGCTCTTCGCCCAGACGAGCTCGCCACTGCTGCTGTATTTGGCGATGAATATATCGTCCCCGGCAGCGCTGGTCAGGTTGGTGATGCCGGCGCCGGGATCGAAATCCACCGTGCCGTTGAAATACCCGGTGACGTAGCTGTTGCCACTGCTGTCGACCTGGATCGCGTTGCCGAAATCGCTGCCTGTTCCGCCTGTTTCAATCGCAAACTGCATTGCAGAGCCTCACGCCTTTCGGATTGCAGGAGACCGATCCACAGCTCGCGCGGCTCGGAGAAAGCGCTTGCTCGCGGACAGATGTGACGGCCCGCATGCTCCTCGGCCATATCTGTCCGAGGAGCAAGTCTGGTCCGCATATCATGGGATAAGTTTCGGAAAAGATTGGAATTTTGGGAAAATTTGGAATTTCCAAAATTTCCAATTGGAAAAACCCCGGGCGGATCGGGATCGAACGCTGAAATGCCCGTGGCGCAGTAATACAACCGGTTTTTCGTTTGCGGTTCCTTTCGGGAGACGCGCATCCTTGCGCCATGACCGACCCGCGCCTGCTGCTGCTCTCTCCAGAAGACAATGTCCTCGTCCTCCGCCGGGGCATAGAGGCCGGAGAGCGTTTCGATTTCGGGGCGGGGGAAGCGGTTGCCGACCGGAGTCTCAGTCTCGGCCACAAGGTCGCCCGCCGGGACATCGCCGCAGGAGAACCGATCCTGAAATACGGTGCTGTCATCGGCGTGGCGACCGAGCCGATCGCCGCCGGCGGGCATGTCCACGTGCACAATGTCCGGAGCAACTACACACCGACCTACTCGCTGCCGGACGAGGGAACATGAGCGCGTTCGCCGGATATCCTCGCAGCGACGGGCGGAAGGGGATCCGGAACGTCCTCGTCGTCGCCTATCTGGTCGAGTACGCGCACCATGTGGCGCGGGAGATTACACTTCGGTTCCGGGACCGGGACGTGCATCTCATCGGTTTCCCCGGCTGCTATCCCAACGACTATGCCCAGCGCATGATGCGGGCGCTCTGCACCCATCCGAATGTCGGCGGCGCGCTGCTGCTCTCGCTCGGCTGCGAGTCCTTCAACGCCCGGCTTCTGCGCGAGGAGATCGCCGCGACAGGTCGTCCGGTGAAGACAATCACGATCCAGCAGGTCGGCGGCACGCGCGCCGCCATCGACGAGGGCGAGGCCTTTGTTGCGGAGCATCTCCCCGCGCTCGAAGCGGCTGAGCGGTTGCCGATGGAGGCGTCTGAGCTGGTAATCGGCACGATCTGTGGCGGCTCAGACGGCACCTCCGGGATCACCGGAAACCCGGCGGCCGGCCGTGCCTTCGATAAGCTGATCGCGGAAGGCGCGGCCTGCATCTTCGAGGAAACCGGCGAGCTGATCGGCTGCGAGCACATCATGGCGGCCCGCGCCGCGACCCCGGCGCTGGCCGCCGAGCTCGAGGCGAGCGTCGCAAAGGCGGCGCGCTATTACGCGACGCTCGGCTACGGATCCTTCGCGGCAGGCAACGCGACCGGCGGGCTGACCACCATCGAGGAGAAGTCGATGGGCGCCTATGCCAAGTCCGGCGCCTCGCCCATCGTCGGTCTGCTGAAACCCGGCGACCTGCCGCCGACGGGCGGGCTCTACCTGCTCGACGTGGTGCCGGACGGCGAGGTCCGCTTCGGTTTTCCGAACATCAACGACAATGCCGAGATCGCCGAGCTGATGGCCTGCGGCGCGCATATCAATCTCTTCGTCACCGGACGCGGTTCCGTCGTCGGCTCCGCCATCTCGCCGGTGATCAAGATCTGCGCCAATCCGGAGACCTACCGGCGGATGGCGGACGACATGGATGTCGATGCCGGCCGGATCCTCGAAGGACACGCGGAACTGGACGAGGTCGGCGCGGAGATCCGCGATCTCGTTCTCGCGGTCGCGGGCGGTGCCAAGACCCGGTCCGAGGATCTCGGTCACCAGGAATTCATCCTGACCTACAAGTCTTTCGAGCCGATCGGCCCGGCCTGCCTGCCGGCCGCCGAATAAGAGCAAAAAACCAACGGGGAGGAACCATGTCGATCACGGAGCGGCTGGAGAACTGCTACACGGGCGTCGTCCATGACGTGATGCGGGGGATGGGGTTGAAGAACTTCACCCTGCCGCCGGAACTGCGCCCGATCCTGCCGGAGAAACCGATGGCGGGGCCCGCCTTCACCATCCTCGGCAAGGTCGACCCGATGGCCGACGCGCACGAGACCCTGCTCGCCTGGACAGGGTTGCTCTCAAAGGCGCCCGCCGGGTCGGTCTGGGTCTGCCAGCCGAACGACCGGACGGTTGCGCATATGGGCGAGCTTTCGGCCGAGACCCTGAAGAACAAGGGCGTGCGCGGCTGCGTCGCCGACGGTTTCGCGCGCGACGTGAACTTCCTGCTCGATATCGGCTTCCAGACCTGGTGCCGGGGCTTCACCCCGCGCGACATCGTCGGCTGGTGGCTGCCGGCCGCGACCGATGTCGATATCCGTATCGGCGATGTCGTGATCGAGCCGGGCGACTACATGATCGGCGACAGGGACGGTCTTATCCGGGTGCCGAAGGGGATCGTCGAGGAGGTGGTGGAGAAGTCGGAAACTGCGATCGCGACCGAGAACAAGGTCCGCACCGCGATCCTCGGCGGCACCGATCCGCAGGAGGCCTACCTGAAATACGGAAAGTTCTAGTCCGGGGGCGGATAAGCCCGAATTCGCGGGAAATTCATTTGCCGTTCGTGCGAATAGGCGCACATTTCATGGCATGATTACACCGCGTCTCCTGAGTGTCGCCACGGCGGTGCCGGCACATCGGATCGAACAGGGCGAAGTCCTTGCCCATGCCCGGCGCATCTTCGAAGACCGTGTACCGGATTTCGCCCGGCTGGCGCCGGTCTACGGGAATGCCGGCGTGGCGACCCGCTATCTCTCCGTTCCACTCGGCTGGTTCGAGACGCCGCGCAGTTGGAGCGAGACCAGCGCGGTTTATCTTCGCACGGCCGAAGACCTGTTGGTCGAGGCGGCGGAGCGCGCGCTCGATCGGGCGGGGCTTGGTCCCGACAGGGTCGACACGCTCGTGACCGTCTCCAGCACAGGGATTGCGACACCAAGCCTCGATGCGCGGCTGCTGCGCCGGATCGGGTTCCGGGCGGATGTGAAGCGGATGCCGCTATTCGGCCTCGGCTGCGCCGGAGGCGTGCTGGGGCTAGGGCGGGCGGCGCAACTCGCCGCGGCGCGGGAGGGCGAGACCGTATTGCTTCTCGTGGTCGAGCTTTGCAGCCTGACCTTCCGCTGGCGCGATGCCGGAAAGTCCAATCAGGTCGCGACCGCGCTTTTCGGCGATGGCGCGGCGGCAGTTTTGTTGCGTGGCGGCGGAGCGGGAATGTCCGTGGCGGCCTGGGGGGAGCATACATGGCCGGACTCGCTCGACGTGATGGGGTGGTCGGTCGAGGAGGATGGGCTCGGCGTGATTTTCAGCCAGCGCATCCCCGAAATCGTGCGCAGGGGGATGCGCGCGGAGACGGACCGCTTCCTCGCAAGGCACGATCTGACGCTTGCGGATATCGACCTTTTCGCCTGCCATCCGGGCGGCGCGAAGGTGGCCGCGGCGTTGGAAGAGGCCTACGGCCTGCCGGAGGGCGGTTTGCGGACATCGCGCGAGATTCTGAAGAATTACGGCAACATGTCCGCGGCGACGGTTCTGTTCGTTCTTGACCGGATGATCGAGGCAGGGACCTCCGGCCGGCGGATCCTGGTTCAGGCGCTCGGTCCCGGTTTCACAGCCGGCTTCGCCGTGCTGGAGGGCTGAGGATGGATATGGGGTGGGCGCAATGGACCGCGATCGCGGTTGCTCTGCTCCGCATTGCGGAGCTGATCCATGCACGCCGCAACCACGCCCGCCTTCTGGACGCGGGCGGCGAGGAACGGCATCCGGGTCATTACCCTTTCTTCGTTCTGCTCCATAGCGCCTGGATCGCGGCCCTGTTCTTCCTCGTCCGCGAGTCGCGGCTGCCCGATCCGACGCTGCTGGCGATCTTCGGCATGCTGCAATGCGGGCGTCTCTGGATCATCGCATCGCTCGGGCGGTTCTGGACCACACGGATCGTCACTTTGCCGGGCGCCCCGCTGGTCCGCCGCGGTCCTTACCGTTGGATCCGGCATCCGAACTATCTTCTGGTCGCCGTCGAGATTCCGCTTCTGCCGCTCGCCTTCGGCGCCTGGGACCTCGCGCTTCTGTTCGGCTTCGCGAACCTCGTTCTGCTCGCCTATCGCATCCGCGCCGAAGAGGACGTGCTGGCGGAGCGGCGCTGACGATCCAGTTTCCGGAGCCGGCCGAAAAGAGCTCGGGTCAGTCCGTTCCGATGCCCGGAAAATCCCGCAGAACCGCAACGAATGGCCCCGGTGCACATGCTATGGTGCCACCTCCAACAAAGGAGAATCGGCATGCTCACCAAAATTGATACTGCGCGTTCCTACTACCGGGAGACTATGGCTCTCCTGGTCCGCTCCGGCTTTCGCATCTCGATCGAGAACGATATGGGAGAGTGGAAATACATCATGCAGAACGCACCGGCCACGACTGCGGTCTCAACCATGTTCGACCCCGCGATGGCAACTTTTCGGGCGGGAGACGCCTTCTGGCTCCGGGTCTCGAACGAGAATGCGGAAACCGTGGCAATCATCTGTGACCGGTTGATCGAGACGGAGGACTTCGTCAGCTTCGTTGAGGGAACAGGGATAATTGCGAAACCCTATGAGCGGCACGAATTCGGCACCCGGCTCGGGGGCAAAATCGGTCATGCGGGAGGCCTCTGGGTTCATCCCAAAGCCCGCAAGACCGGTCTTTCATGGGTCCTTCCCAGGCTCGTCCGATCCCTTTCCGTGATTCATTGGGGGGTCGACCGGCATTGCGGAATGATCTTGTCGGGGCTTGCGGATGCCGGCTTCGCAAGCCGGATTTATGGCTTTTCCCGTTCCTGGCTGGCGCTCTCAGGGGTTTTCCGACCGACAGGCAAGGAGGACGGGGTGTTCGTCATTGACATTGACGCTGACGAGATCTCCCGGCAGCAGGCCCTCGAGCTCGAAAGTATTGTGGACAATGGCGCACAGAACCTTGTCGATGTCGCGACCATTGGAAGAGAGCGGCATCACCAGCCGGCGGTAGGCGAACCACTCGCCGCGCGCGCTGGCGTGAATTTCGGATAGGGAGATCCGGCCGCGAAAGGCAGCATCCGCATAAAGACCGGCGAGGCTGCTCCACAGCTTGGGGCCGAGGCGTGGAACCAGTTCGCCGAAATACTGCGGATGCCCGCCGCCATGGATGCGCGTGCCGAAACCGAAGCGCTCGTACTCGAAAGTGGCCGGTTCGCCGGAGACTTTCAGAATATGGATGTACGGCAGAACGTCCGGCGCCCGTTCGGATACTTCGTTGAAGGTCACGCCCTCGAGGCTCGGCATCCCCGGTGTTCCGGCGCGCGCGGACATTGTGAAGATCTCGGCGAGCTGGTTGTCCGTGCCGAGACGGAAATCGAGCTGGTCATAGGTAACGATGACGGCGGGGGCGTCCCCGCGGATCACTTCAAGCTGCAGACCGGATGTCATCAGATGACGACCGCCAGACACAATCCGGCATTCTGTAGCAGAGGCAGAACGGTCGCATCCCGGAGGTCGTCAGTTTGGATTTCGTAGCGCCGCGCGCCGTCCTCCGTTCCGAGGATGTCCTGCTCGATGATTCGGGTGAGGGCAGCGGCGGCATCCGAACAGACTTCGGACCCTTGGCGGATCATTTCGATCCCGTTATCGGCAAGCTGAAACAAGGCGCAGTGCGGACCGGAGAGGCCTGGCTCGCTGGCGATCCACTGCTCGACGGCAACGCGATCGGGGCATCGGGCGAGGGGGTAATAGGCGGCAAGGGCGGTCAGAGCGACCGGCGGGATCTCCTCGGCGAAATCCGTTTCTCGCCACCTCACCGGAGGAGATTCATTATCAATGAGCCGCAATTGATGCATTCCCTGGACACCTAACGTATCAGTCATTGGTTGCTGATTTTTGCGTACTTTATGGTGACTGATGAAGTCCTGTCCAGCGTCATCGGACCGTTTCTTGCTGTAATGCAGCAACAGAGCGGGATGCAAGCCGCCGGAGAGGTCCGGCGGCCAACCTGTCCAAACGGGTGAATTGGGCGTAACTATACGATGTTGCGATGGCTCTTTCGTCAGAAGCCGGCATCGCCTTCCCAATATTTGTCGTTCAGAATCTTCATCAGCTTGTCGTGGCTGCTTTCGAGGCACCCGCGCAGCCGCATCCTGTAACCCTGGTCCGCATAGGCCCGGCAGCGGTCATAGGCTTGGCGCGCCTCGCCAAGGCCTTCGGAGGAAAAGGCTTTCAGGCTGGCCGGACTTGCAGCTCTGCCCCAGGTGCCGTCCCGCACCGCTTTGGTTTCGTATCCATCGGCGGGCAGCAGATTGATCATGCGCGAGAGCATGGCGCTCGCATCCGCGCGGGGCGAGCCGTTCTCGAAATATCCCTCGGCAAGAAGGCGCTTGTCGCCGGTGGCGGCATCGAGGTCTTCGGCGCTCGGACGGGCGGCGACGGCCGGCTCGGAGCGCGGCAGCAGGGAGACCCGGCGCGGTACGCTGAGCGACACCGACTTCGCGTCGAGCGAGGCCAGCCGGCGCGCATCCATGGAGATCCGCACCGAGGTATAGGCGCCGGTGCTCTCGAAATGCAGCAGGCCGGCAGCGGAGAATTCGGCGATGCTGCCGTCGTTCTTCTCGACCACCATGGTGATGTCGCCTTCCCCGGCGGCATCGTAGACGTGGCCGACGTTTGGCTTCGGGCGCTGCTCCTGCAGGCAGAAGGCGGAGAAGAACCCGGTGCAGCTGCCATCCGTGCAATCGAGCGGAACGGGCAGCTTTGTGGCGACGAGTCCGAGCACCTGCGGCAGCTCGGCAGATGTCGTCGCGGCGCCCGCGGCGCCGGCGCCGCTCATGGCAAAGAACAGGGTAAGGGTAGCGATTTTCCTCAGCATGGGACGTTCCCTCCGGTTCGAGCCGGTACGTCCGGACTGACAAGGCCCGGAACTCCGGCCTTACGCTTTCAGACAGCGTCTCACTCTTCCGGGGTGGATACAACTTCGTTTGCAGGGTCTCGCGGCAAGGTGATCGCCGAAAAAGATCCGGGCCCGTCGGCCGGAACCGGCGAGCCCGTTAGTGGGCGGGGAGGGGAAAAGCGTCTTGCCGGTTGAACCTTTCGTAAGTGCGAGCCAATGGGCGTTTGTCTCACGACCCGCGTTATTCGGGCGTTAGCCCCTGAGATAACGCGCTGGCCAGAGCGCGACATTTCATGACGCACATTAGAAAATGGCGATGCGGTTTCGTGATCATATCGGCTGAAACAGCTGTCTTTTGGAGGATGCGAGATGGCCGCCGACGCCCGGGATCTCGAAACGACTGAAACAGACGCCGCATCGGCGGAAGGACGCGGACGCCGGAGCCGCGGCGGAGGCGGCGGGCGAGAGGCCCGGCGGGCCCTGCGTGCCAGGCCGAGCCAGCTGCAGGCGCCCTACATCACCCGCAACGTGCCGGTCTACGAGATCCTGAGCGAGGAAGCGCTCGAGATCATCGAGGCCAATGCCGACACCATCATGGAAGAGATCGGCATCGAGTTTCAGGACGACGAGGAGGCGCTCGCGCTCTGGCGCGAGGCCGGCGCGGACGTGCAGGGCACCCGGGTCCACATCCCGCGCGGCCTCGCCCGCAAGCTCATCGCAACCGCGCCCTCGACCTTCACCCAGCATGCCCGTAACCCGGCCCGTTCGGTCGAGGTCGGTGGCAAGAACACGATCTTCGCCCCGGTTTACGGCCCGCCCTTCGTCAGCGACGTCGACGGCGGCCGGCGCTACGCGACGATCGAGGATTTCCGGAACTTCGTGAAGCTGACCTACATGCTGCCGGCGCTGCATCACAGCGGCGGCACGGTCTGCGAGCCGGTCGACCTGCCCGTGAACAAGCGGCATTTCGACATGGTCTATGCGCACATGAAATACAGCGACAAACCGTTCATGGGCTCGGTCACACATCCGGAGCGCGCCCAGGACACGGTCGACATGGCGAAGATCCTGTTCGGCGCCGAGTTCGTCGAGAACAACACGGTCTGCACCAGCCTGATCAACGCCAACTCGCCGATGGTCTGGGACGGCACCATGCTGGGCGCGCTCAAGACCTATGCCCGCAACAACCAGGCCTGCATCACCACGCCGTTCATCCTCGCCGGCGCCATGTCGCCGGTGACGGTCGCGGGCACGCTCGCGCAGACGCTTGCCGAGGCGATGGCGGGCATGGCCTTCACCCAGCTTGTGCGCCCTGGTGCGCCGGTGATCTTCGGCTCCTTCGCGAGCTCGATCTCCATGCAGTCCGGCGCGCCGACCTTCGGCACTCCGGAGCCGGCCATGGTGCTCTATGGCTGCGCCCAGCTCGCCCGCCGCCTCGGCGTGCCGTTCCGGTCGGGCGGTTCGCTCTGCGGCTCCAAGACCCCGGACGCGCAGGCGGCCTACGAGTCGGCGCAGACCCTGAACCCTACGGTGATGGGCGGCGTCAATTTCGTGCTGCATGCGGCCGGCTGGCTCGAGGGCGGCCTCGTCGCCTCCTACGAGAAGCTGCTGATGGATGCCGACCAGCTCGCCATGATGCCGACCCTCTTGGGCGGCGTGGACATGACCGAGAACGGCCAGGCGATGAGCGCGATCCGCGAGGTCGGTCCCGGCAAGCACTTCCTCGGCTGCGCCCATACCCAGGCGAATTTCGAGACCGCCTTCTTCCGCTCCCGCGTCGCCGACAACAACACCTACGAGCAATGGGCCGCCGAGGGCTCCCGCGACGCCTACCAGCGGATGGGCGACCGGGTGAAGACCATGCTGGCGGAATACGAAGCGCCGGAACTCGACCCGGCGGTGGACGAGGCGCTCATCGAGTTCATGGCGAAGCGGAAGGCGAGCTTCCCGGATTCGAACGTGTGATCTGATTGAGGGTGGCGCGGCGGCTTACCAGCCGTTGCGCCGCGATCTCAATCTAAAATCTTGATCATCCGAAGCGTCCTTTTTCGTGTAGGTCGGCCTTCATTCCGCAGTTTCGGTCACACTGCAGCCGGTGATGGCATTGACCGAGTGAACAAATGCAAGAAGTATCTGCTCGTCGCTGAGGCTAGAGAAAATGGGGAAATCTGTGGGGTTTCCCCCGGGGCGTCCCCTTGCTTGGCAGCGTACGACGTTAAGATATCTGCCTAGATGAGAACCTGCCCAATCAGCATCACCGGTTCGGCGCTGTACCCATGCCCGTTTGTAAATTCCCGGCTTTTGAGCCCATTCAATGTACGGACTCCCGTTTCCATCAAATAAGATCTCCATGACTTCCCTTTCTTGCGTTGCGTGAGTAATGAGGTAATTCTACAATTTTTCGCAAGAAGTCGCGCAATTACTGCGTTCTTTTTTAGAACAAATACTTTCTTAACAGCGCCCGCTAGATTCTGGAGATGGATAATGAACAAAAAGGAATCTAATCCCTATAGACAGATTATAATTATGGTTTTGTTTGCGGTTCTAACATTGCTTCCCGCGCGCTCGGCGTTGGCAGGATGTGAGATGGATGTTGCCGACTATGAAGGTTGGTCAATCATCTATGTTGGAATCGTGACTGGGCGGGTGGAAGAAGATGGTAAGAGAGAAGATGATTTTGAGGGGTGTGAGTATGGGAGAAAATTGATTGTCGACGATAAGTACCAAGTAGAATGTTTGGGTTATGCGTATAGTTATGCGTATCGTCCGGATATTGTAATTTTGTCAAATGATTCCCTTGCGGTGGCCTGCATCGATGATGAAGTGTATGACGTTTCGTTGAGATGATTGTGGTTATGGTGCTTTTATTTGAGTGATCACCACCCATTCCGGCGTTCCCAACGCGCGACAATCTTATCCGACCCTTCCTCAAACACTTCGTACCCCTCATAGGCGGCGACCGTCATGCAGACATGGTTCGGCAGGACGCGGAGTTTGGCGCCGATCGGCAGCCTGTCGTAGAGCGCCGGATCTGCGACCGCCACCTCGCCATGCTCCTGATGCGTGCCGCGGATGGTAAGGCCGTCGAGCGGGGCGCCGGTTTCGAGATCCGCCAGCAGGCCGAAACCCATGTCGCCGCTCTCGCCAAGGGCCTGGGTCGAGCGGTCCTTGGAGAGGGCGATGCCGCCCGCATCCAGCATCAGCGTGCCGCGTGCCCGATTGTGCGAGATCACGCTGGCGACGACCGCCGACGCGATATCCTCGATCCCGTGGCTGCCGATCCCGGCCTGAAAAAGATCGCCCAACGTATAGACGCCCGGCCGCATCTCGGTGACGCCCTCCAGATGCTCCGCATAGAGCGCCGTCGGGGTCGAGCCGACGCTGACGATGCCGCATTCGATGCCCTCGGCGCGGATCGCTTCCGCCGCGGCGACCGCCGCGTCCCGTTCCGTGGCCGCGACGGCGCGCATGTCGTCCGGCGTGCGGCCGCGATAGGAATGGCCGGCATGGGTCATGACCCCCGCGAGGGTCGCGCGCTCCGCGTCGGCGAGGATGAGGGCGATTTCAACCAGTCGGGCCTTGTCGTGGTCGATGCCGGTGCGGTGCTCGCCGCAGTCGATCTCGATCATCACCTTGTGGTGCCCCGGATGGGCGGCGATGGCTTCCGCCACTTCCGGGCTGTCGATCAGGATTTTCAGGTCCGCGCCCTTCGCCGTCAGCGCCGCCGCGCGGTCGAGCTTCGAGGGCGGGATGCAGACCGCGTAGAGAATGTCCGGAAAGCCGCGCTCGAAGAGATATTCCGCCTCGGCCAGGGTCGAGACCGTGACGCCGCCGGGCTGGCCCGCCGTCGCCAGCTTCGCGATCTCCGCCGACTTGCCGGTCTTCATGTGCGGGCGGAGCGCGACGCCGAGTTCGCTGGCGCGCGCGGACATGCGGGAACAGTTCCGTGTCAGCCGCGTTCTGTCGAGGATCAGGCAGGGGGTCTGGAGGTCGGAGAGTTTCATGCGCGCGGGCTCTTGGCTGGACTGTCGGAAGGAAGCGCAGCCTAGAGCGGGTCTCTGTCATGGGACAAGTGCCGGTGCTTCAGCGCACCCATGTCCCCGAGCGCCGAGGGCCGCTAGAGTGACGCGCGAACGGAACGGGATATTTACTGCATGGCCGACACGAAACTGAAGAAAACGCTGGAACTGCTCTATACCGGACGCAGCCGCGAGGCGGCGCTGTTCCGATATGCGCTGATCGTGTTCGATATCTTCACGATCGGTTTCTTCATCGTCACCATCCCGCTGACGCCGTCACGCGAGATTTTCCTGGTGGACGGTCTCATCGGCCTGCTGATCCTCGGCGATTTCCTCGCCCGCTTCTGGATCGCGCCGGACCGGTTCCGGATGCTGCGGCAGATCTACACGATTGCGGATATCTTCGTGATCCTCTCGCTCGTGCTGGCGCCCATCTTCAGCCAGAACCTCGTGTTCCTTCGAGTCCTCCGGGCGCTCCGGCTTCTGCATTCCTATCACGTGCTCCGGGACCTCCGCTCGGAGACGCCGTTCTTCCGGCGGAACGAGGAGGTGATCCTGAGCGCGGTCAATCTCGGCGTCTTCGTCTTCTTCGTGACCTCGCTCGTCTTCGTCATGCAGTTCGGCGACAATCCGGGGATCGAGGATTTCATCGCCGCGCTCTATTTCACGGTCTCCGCGCTGACCACGACCGGCTTCGGCGACATCGTCCTGACCGGAACGGCGGGACGGCTGCTCGCCGTCCTCATCATGGTCGTCGGCGTAGCGCTCTTCCTGCGGCTGGCGCAGGCCGTCTTCCGGCCGCAGAAGGTCGCCTATACCTGCCCGTCCTGCGGCCTCAGCCGGCACGAGGAGGATGCCGTTCACTGCAAGCATTGCGGCGAGCCGCTGAAGATCGAGACGGAGGGGCTCGACTGAGCCCGTTCAGGCCGCCGCCTCTGCAGCCTGTTTCCTCGCCTTCAGCTTGTGCCCGACCGCGACGATGGCGTTGATCGCCGGGACCAGTTCCTCGCCGAGATCGGTCAGTGCATATTCGACCGAGGGTGGCGACGTCGGCTTCACCGTGCGGGCGATGACGCCGAGCTCCTGCAGCTCTTTCAGACGCTGCGTCAGCATCTTCGAGGACACTCCCGGGATGTCCGCCTTCAGTTCGCTGAAGCGGCGTGGGGACTCGCTCAGATACCAGATGATGTTTGGCGCCCAGGCGCCGCCGATGACACTGAGACAGGTGCTGAGCGGACATCCTTCCGGCGGCGGCGCGACCTTGTTCTTCCGCATCTTCAAAGCCATGGGGGATCACCTCCCGGTGCGATGGTTACCGGAGCGTAACCGGATAATATGGTTACAAAAGGAAACCTGGTTTACAAGGGTAATCATCGCCCTTAGGTCTGAGAACGTCATTGCAGCAACGGGAGCATCCGATGACGTTCACGACCGACGCGGCGGCCAGGCTCGGCATCCGCCATCCGATCATCCAGGGACCGTTCGGCGGCGGTCTCTCGACCGTGGAACTGGCGGCCAAGGTTTCCACTGCCGGAGGGCTCGGCTCCTTCGGCGCCCATGTCACCGCGCCGGAGGATCTGGCGGATCTCACCCGCCGCCTTTCGGACGCAACGGACGCGCCCTTCGCGCTCAATCTCTGGGTCTCCGACCACGATCCGGGCGGGGAGCATCCGAGCGCGGCCCAGTTCGAGCGCTACTATCCAATTTTCGCGCCCTATTACGAGGAACTCGGGCTGCCCGCGCCGGTCCTGCCGGAGCGCTTCCACCACCGCTTCGAGCACCAGGTCGAGGCGCTGCTGGAAGCGCGCCCGCCGGTCTTCAGCTTCGTTTTCGGCATTCCCGGGAAGAAGATCCTCGAGGAATGCCGCAGGCTGGGCATCGTCACGGTCGGCGCCGCCACGACGCTGGCCGAGGCGGAGGCGCTGAACGCCGCCGGTGTCGATCTCATCGTCGCCACCGGGCTCGAGGCGGGCGGGCATCGGGTCTCCTTCCTCGCGCCTGCGGAGGAGAGCCTGACAGGAACCTTCTCGCTGGTGCAGATCGCCGCCGCGCATGTGAGGGCGCCGGTGATCGCCGCAGGCGGGATCGTCGACGGGCGGGGCGTACGGGCGGCGCTGGCTCTTGGTGCCGGGGCGGCGCAGATCGGGACCGCTTTCCTCGCCTGTACAGAATCCGGAACCAGCGAGGCGCACCGTGACCTGCTTTTCACCGACGCGGTCCGCGAGACCACGCTGACCCGGTCCTATACCGGCCGCCTTGCGCGGGGGATTCGCAACCGCTGGATCCAAGAGATGGAGGCGCACGGCAACAAGCTGCCGCCGTTCCCGGTCCAGAGCTGGTTCTTCGGCGCGATCAAGGCCGCGGCTCTGGAAGAGGGACGGGACGATCTGCTCTCGCTCTATGCCGGCCAGTCGGCGCCGAACCTGAAGCACCGCTCCGCGACCGCTCTCATGGACGAACTGATCGCGGATCTTGAGACTACCCGCGCCGCATGAGCGGCTCAGGGCCTTTCATCCGGTGGCGATGCCGCCGGATCCACCCTGTCAGAGGAGGACAGACATGAAGCTCTACTACATTCCGGGAGCCTGCTCCCTTGCCACGCACATCGTTCTGCACGAACTCGGTGCCGCCTTTACGACGGAGCGGGTCGACAGCAAGACCCACAAGACCGAAACCGGGGCCGATTACTACGCGGTGAACAGCAAGGGTTACGTCCCGGCACTGGCGCTCGATGGCGGGGACGTGCTGACCGAAGGGCCGGCGATCGTCCAGTATCTTGCCGACAATTCCGGCCGGAAAGATCTTTCCCCGGCCCTCGGCAGCGTGGAGCGGGCGCGGGTGCAGGCGCATCTGAACTTCGTCGGCACCGAGCTGCACAAGTCCTTCAGTCCGCTCTTCAAGCCGGATTCGACCGAGGACGAGAAGAACGCGGCACGCAGGAAGGTCAATCTTCGCCTTGATGACGTCGAGAAGGAGCTGTCCGACGGACGCCAGTTCTTCCTCGGCGACGCCTTCTCGGTCGCGGATCCCTATCTCTTCACGGTTGCCAACTGGGCGAATTTCACCGGGCTCGGTCTCGGCGAACGCCCGAACCTGAAGGCCTACGTCGCGCGCATGGCCGAGCGTCCGTCCGTCAAGGCGGCCATGAAGGCCGAAGGGCTGCTGAAGGACGCCGCCTGATCAGGCCCCCACAATCGACGCGAAGGTCTCGTTGCTGATCCATCCGGTGGCGAGACCTTCGGCCCAGGACGGGGCGGCGCGGTCCATGGCCAGCCGTGCCATTTCCAGATTGTCGTAGGGCACCTGCCGGTGGGTGACCGACCAGCCGGCGGCCCGCTTCTCCAGGATTGCGTAGCAGGCGCCCGGATGGCCGGCCTGCACTTTGTGCGGGGCCGGCTCGATGTCGATATAGGCCGGGCAGCCGACGGAGCCCGGATTGACGATCAGGCGCCCGTCCGCCAGCGCCACGGTGCGGGATAGGTGCGTGTGGGCGCAGAGGATGAGTTTCTGTTCGATATTCTGGGCCCTGGCCTCGATGTCTTTCAGCGCGGCGCTTCGCACCCGGCCGTCATCGGTCACCTGTTCCAGCCAGTAGGTATTGTCGTCCTCGGGCGTGCCGTGACAGAGAAAGACCTCATCGCGCCAGACCATGGTGGCCGGGAGTGTCCGGATCCAGTCGAGCGTTTCCGAGGCCAGCTGGTCGTGCGCGATCCTGTCCGAGCGGCCCATCTCTTCCGGGACCTGCTCGACCAGCCAGCGGTCGTGGTTGCCGCGGATCGAGACCGCGCCGATCCCGCGCAACAGTTCCGCCGTGCCCTCGGCGTCGAGCGGAGAGCTGAAGAAATCGCCGAGATTGACGATGTCGGCAATGCCTTCGTTCGCGATGTCTTCGAGAACGGCCTGGAGGGCGAGGCTGTTGCCGTGAATATCGGCGATGGCGGCGAATTTCATGGGTCGGTTTCCCAGTCGCGGCTTCGGGCGTTGTCGCTGCAAATCTTGTTGCGCATCGATCGTCCGGGACGATCCGGCAATTAGAGTAACGTCAATTTCACTTTTTTATGAGACCTTTAACAATCGATTATGGGCGGAAGTCTTATTCCCAAGCGGTGAGAGAGAAAATGTCAGAGACAGCACGGACTACGCTCGGTGTGCGCGGGCGTCTCATCCTCTACGTGACGCTGATGCTGTTGGTCGGCTACGGCGTTGTCGGAGGGTACTCCGTGCAGAAGACCTTCCAGGAAGTGGCGCGGGGCTCGGAGCAGACCGTCCAAGCGGTCGCGGAAGGCGCGGTCCTGAACGTGCAGGGTTTCATCCAGCCGGCCATCGACGTCGCCGAATCCATTGCCCAAGCCTCTGAGGGCGCAATGAGAAGCGGCGTCACCCGCGAGCAACTCGGCGATGTCGTGTCGGCGATCGTCGTCGCCAACAGGCGCTTTGTCGGCAGCACCGCCGCCTTCGAGCCGAACGGCTATGACGGCAAGGACGATGCGTACAAAGGCAAGGCGCCGATCAACGACAAGGACGGCCGCATGGTGCCGTATTTCTACAACAAATCCGGCGGCGGCGTCGGGATCGAAGAACTGGTGATGACAATCGAGGCCGGGATCGAAGGTTGGTATCTCGCCCCCCTGAACAAGAACCGGACCATGGTCGTCGACCCCTACATTTATCCGGTGGAGGGAAAGGACGTGCTGATGACCACGATCAGCGTTCCGATCCGCAAGTCCGGCAAGGCAGTGGGAATCGCGACCATCGATATGGATATGACGCGGCTGCGCGAGGAACTTTCGAAGATCGCACCGCTCGGTGTCGGGCAATTGATGCTGGTTTCCAGCGCCGGGATCTGGGCGAGTCACCCGGATGCATCGCTGCTCGGCAAGCCGGTGGCTGCCGACGATCCGGTTGCCGGACTGATGGGCGCCGCGTCCGAGCGGAGCGCCGAGATCGGCGCAGATGTCTATTACAGCTTCCCGGTGCCGTTCCGCGGCCCGGACGAAGTCTGGCAGGTCCTGGTCAAGGTTCCGAGTGCTGCGGTGACGGAACGGGCCTGGTTCGCGGCCCTGACCATCGGCACCATCACCGTTCTGGCGATCGTGCTCGGAAGCGCGGTTTTCTGGTTCCTCGGCTCTGCGATCGCCAAGCCGATCCTGGCGCTGGCGGACACCACGCAGAAGATTGCCGAGGGCGACCTCAGGGTCAAAGTGGACGGCATCGGGCGGGGCGACGAACTCGGCCTCCTCGCCAAGGCCGTTCAAGTCCTGCGGGACGGCCAGGCGGCAAGAGTGGCACTCGAGTCCGAGCAGGAAGAGCTGAAGGTAAAGGCGGAGCAATCCCGCAAACAGGCCATGGAGGAAATGGCGCAACGCCTGGAGACAGAGGTCCGCAATGTGATGGATGCGCTTGAGCGTTCCGTCTCCACCGTGGACAGCGAGTCCGGAGAGATGGAAGCGACCATGGACCGGAGCGCAACCCTGGTCACTTCTGTCACCGGTGCGACAGATCAGGCATCGAATAATGTGCAGGCGGTTGCCGCCGCGTCCGAACAGATGACCGCCTCGATCCAGGAGATCAGCGGTCAGGTCGGGCGGGCCTCCACCATCACGCGGACGGCGGTGGAGGAGATCGATTCCGCGAGCGGCACCGTCGCGACCGTCGTCGAATCCGCCAAGAGTGTCGAGGACGTCGTCGATTTGATCAACGACATTGCGGAGCAGACCAATCTGCTGGCCCTCAATGCCACCATCGAGGCGGCGCGGGCCGGGGAGGCGGGCAAGGGCTTCGCCGTCGTCGCGAGCGAGGTGAAGGCGCTGGCCAACCAGACTTCCAGCGCGACGGACGAGATCACCGGCCAGATCAACTCCATGCGGGCGGCTTCCGAGAACGCCGCGGCGGCAATGAAGAACATCACCGAGCGGATCAGAGAGATCGACGATGTTTCCGGTTCGATCGCCGCGGCTATCGAGGAGCAAGCAGCCTCGGCCCGGGAAATCTCCTCGAACGCCAACGAGGCGGCGCGATTCTCGGCTGAGGTCTCGCGCGATATCGGCGAGATCGATGAGGCAAGCCGAACCGCCCGCTCTGCGGTGGACAAGGTACGGAACGTAACGCGTCAACTCAGCACGGATGCGGCCGGGCTCAGCCGCACCGTCGCCGATTTCGTGCGCAGCCTGCGCAGCGATGCGTGAAGGATAGCGGGGTCAGGCCGCTTCGATCCTGACCCCGAATTCGAGACCGGCATCCTCCAGATACATCCAGAGATATTCGGCGAAGCTCGCCCGTACGAGGATGTCGTAGGTCGGCGCCTCGTCGAGCTGGTCGAACAGCACGGTGATGCGGCCGATATGGCTCTGAGCGCATTTGCCGGGACCGAACTCGCGCGGATGCAGGTCGATGGCGCAACCCTTGGCCATGACGTCGCGGGCATGGCGGCCCGAGAGCCGGATCATGGTGTGATGCTCCGTCACCTCGGTCACGGCGGCATGCTGACCCTCCAGCGCCTCTGCGAGCTTGGCCGCGAGCGCCGGATCGTCGCCATAGACCATCCACTCGTCCGGGCCGGTCCAGAGGATGCGGACATCCTTCGCGGCGGCAACCGAGTTGGCCTCCGCCGGAGGAACGACGCCGAGCACGGATTTCACCGCCGAGACGAAGGCTTTCTCGGAGAGATGGCCGCGCAGCACCAGCTTGGTGCGGAACGGGATCTCGGTCAGGACCACGCCGGCATCGGACGGGCCGCCGATGATGATCTCGAGCGGGTCGAGCGCGGTGCGCGCCTTCAGGTTTTCCAGATCAGCCATCGATCCGCTTCCCTTCCAGATCAAAGAACCGGGGTTCGGTCACCGTCACCTTCACGAGCTTGTCCTCGAGCGGCACATGCAGGGTCTGGCCGTGCCGCTTGTGGCCGCCTTTGATCAGCGCCATGGCGATGGAGCGGCCGCAATTCGGGCTGTAGTAGCTCGAGGTCACGTGGCCGAGCATGTCCATCGGCGGCTGCGGTTTCAGATGCTCGACAACGTGTCCGCCTTCCGGCAGCACGATGTTAGGATCTTCTGTCAGCAAGCCGACGAGCTGTTTGCGGTCCTCGGCCGCCATCGAGGCGCGTTCCAGCGAGCGCTTGCCGATGAAATCCGGCTTCTGCTTGGAGACGATCCAGTCCATCCCGAGATCGAGCGGCGTCACCGTGCCGTCGGTTTCCTGGCCGACGATGATGAAGCCTTTCTCGGCGCGGAGCACGTGCATGGTCTCGGTGCCGTAGGGCGTGATGTCGAATTCCTTGCCCGCCTCCATCAGCGCTTCCCAGAGGGCAAGGCCGTAGCGCGCCGGTACGTTCACCTCGAAGGAGAGCTCGCCGGTGAAGGAGATTCGGTAGATCTTCGCCGGGATTCCCGCGACGGTCCCCTCCTTCATTGACATGAAGGGGAAGGCCGCGGCGGAGAAGTCGGTGTCGGAGCAGAGCTTCTCCAGCAGCGCCCGGCTCTTCCGACCGTTCACCGCGACGACGGACCATTGCTCGGTTACCGAAGTGAAGAAGACCTTCAACTCCGGCCATTCCGTCTGGTGCCACTCCTCCAGCCAGGAGAGCACGTTCGCCGCGCCGCCGGTGGTGGTGGTCATGTGGAAATGGTTCTCGCCGATCCGCGTGGTCACGCCGTCATCCATGACCATGCCGTCTTCCTTAAGCATCAGTCCGTAACGGCAGCGCCCGACGCCGAGCTTGAGCCAGGCATTTGTGTAGATGCGGTTGAGGAACTCGGCGGCGTCCGGGCCCTGGATGTCGATCTTGCCGAGGGTCGAGGCGTCAAGGATGCCGACGCTGTCGCGCACCGCCTTCACCTCGCGGTCGATCGACTGGCGGAAGGTCTCGCCGGGCTTCGGGAAGTACCAGGCGCGCATCCACTGGCCGACATGCTCGAACTTCGCGCCGTGTGCCCGCGCCCACTCGTCGATCCGTGTCTTGCGGATCGGCTCGAACAGTTTGCCGACATTGCGCCCGGTATAGGCGCCGATGGTGGCGGGCGTGTAGGGCGGGCGGAAGGTCGTGGTCCCGGTCGCAGGGATCTCGGAGGCGAGCGTGTCGGAGAGGATCGCGAGCGCGTTGACGTTCGAGGTCTTGCCCTGGTCGGTGCCCATTCCGGTCGTGGTGTAGCGCTTCAGATGCTCGACCGAGCGGTAGCCTTCGCGGGCGGCGAGCTGCACGTCGGCGGCCGTGACGTCGTTCTGGAAATCGACGAAATGCTTGCCCTTGCGCCCGAGCTTCGCCTTGCCCGGCGCGATCCAGAGCGGACGGAGCGCGCCCTGTTCCGGCTCGCTCGATTTCGGCGCTGCGGGCGCGCGGCCCTTGAAACCGGCCTCGCGCGCGGCCTCGGCGCCGAGTTTCAAGCCTTCCTTCAGGACATCGTCGAGCGCGAAACTGCCGTTGCAGGCCCCGGCGCTGGCCAGCGCCTGACTTGCTGTGCCGGGGACGAAGGCGGCCATCTCGTCGTTCCAGGCGAGCTTGCCCTTGGCCTGGGAGAAGAGATGCACCGTCGGGTTCCAGCCGCCGGACATGGCGACGAGATCGCAATTCACCGACTTGGCGGAACCGGTGACACCCGCGCCGGTCGCGTCGAGCTGCATGACCTCGACACCGCTGACCCGGGTCTTGCCCTGCACGGAAACGATGCCGTGGTTTTCGTAGATCGTGATCCCCTTCGCACGGGCTGCGTCTGCGAGCGCGCCGGAGACCGATGTTCGGGCATCGACGATGGCGGCGACCTTGCCGTGCGCCTCCTCGATCGCGAGGGCGGTGCGGTAGGCGTCGTCATTGTTGGTGAAGATCACGACCTTGCGGCCGGGCAGCACGCCGTAGCGGTTGATATAGGCCCGCACGGCCGAGGAGAGCATGACCCCCGGCCGGTCGTTGTCGGAGAAGACCAGCGGCCGTTCGAGGGCACCGGTCGCCAGCACCACGCGCTTCGCCCGGATCTTCCAGAGCCGCTGGCGCGGCGTGTGTTCCGGCGCGGCGCCAAGATGGTCGCTCACCCGCTCCAGCGCGGTCAGATAGTTGTGATCGTAATAGCCGGTCACGGTGCAGCGCTTGACGAGCGTCACGTCCGGCATGGCTTCTAGTTCGGCCACGGTCTCGGCGGCCCAGCGCGCGGGATCCTTGCCGTCGACCGTGCTGTCGCTTTCGGAGAGCAGGGCGCCGCCCCAGTCCGCCGTCTCTTCCATCAGGATCACGCGCGCACCGGTCTTGCCGGCCGCGAGAGCTGCGGCAAGACCGGCGGGACCGCCGCCGACCACCAGAACGTCGGCATGAGCGTGCATCTTCTCGTAGCGGTCCGGATCGCGGTCCTGAGGCGCCTTGCCGAGGCCGGCGGCATTCCGGATCACGTGCTCGTAGGTCATCCAGAGCGAGGCCGGCCACATGAAGGTCTTGTAATAGAAGCCGGAGGGCAGCAGCCGGTGAAAGACCGAGTTGATCGCGCCGATATCGTATTTGAGGCACGGCCAGCGGTTCTGGCTCTCCGCCTGGAGCCCGTCGAAGATCTCGATCTGGGTTGCGCGCAGGTTTGGCTCGGTCCTGTTGCCGGCACCGAGCTGGATCAGAGCGTTCGGCTCTTCCGAACCGGCGCCGAGGATGCCGCGCGGGCGGTGGTACTTGAAGCTGCGGCCGACCAGATGGACGCCGTTCGCGAGCAGGGCCGAGGCGAGCGTGTCGCCCTCATAGCCGCCATAGGTCTTGCCGTCGAAGCGGAAGCGGACCGGTTTCTGGCGGTCGATGCGGCCCCGATCACGGATACGGAAGGATTGCCCGCTCATTTGTCCGACGCTCCCGCTTTCGCGTTCTTCTGCGCGGCGCTCTCGCGCCGCCAGTTGGTCTCGTA
Organism: Nisaea sediminum; assembly: GCF_014904705.1. Lineage (NCBI taxonomy): Bacteria > Pseudomonadati > Pseudomonadota > Alphaproteobacteria > Rhodospirillales > Thalassobaculaceae > Nisaea > Nisaea sediminum. The sequence goes on along the minus strand of NZ_JACZCQ010000013.1, from coordinate 95,696 downwards.
GGCCTTTATGCCTTCGGCGCTCTTCGGCAGTTCGCCCATCGGGTAGACCTCGATGATCTCGTCGGTCGCGGTGTTGCGCACCACGTTGAACCAGCGCCGGCAGCCCGCGCTGTGCGACCAGCGTTCGGTGAAGGGACCCTTGGCGTTCTGTTTCAGGAACAGGTACTCGGCCCACTCCGCGTCGCTCAGCTCGGAGGCCTTTAGCGGGCGGGCGATATGGGCCTCACCGCCGTAATGGAACTCATTGTCGTCCCGCGGTCCGCACCAGGGACAGGTGATCAGCAGCATCTCGTCTCTCCCTAGTGCGCGACGCCGGCGGCGCCGTGTTCGTCGATCAGGTAGCCGGTCTCGAAGCGGTTGAGGCTGAACGGCGCGGAAATCCTGTTCGGCTCGTCCTTCGCGATCAGCTCGGCGAAGACGTGGCCCGAGCCCGGCGTCGCCTTGAAGCCGCCGGTGCCCCAGCCGCAATTGAAATAGAGACCTTCGACCGGGGTCTTGGAGATGATCGGCGAGGCGTCGGGGCAGGTATCGACGATGCCGCCCCAGGTGCGCAGCACGCGGAGGCGCGAGACGATCGGATAGAGCTCGACCGCGGCTGCCAGCAGGCCCTCGACCGTCGGCAGGCTGCCGCGCTGGCTGTAGGAATTGTAGCTGTCGACACCGGCGCCCATCACCAGCTCGCCCTTGTCGGATTGGCTGATATACATGTGCACCGCGTTCGACATGATCACCGTGTCGACGCAGGGCTTGATCGGTTCGGAGACCAGGGCCTGCAGCGGCCGGGAGTCGATCGGCAGGTGCAGGCCGGCCATCTCCGCGACGACGCCGGAATGGCCGGCGGTGACGCAGCCGACCTTCTTCGCCCGGATCGTGCCGCGGCTGGTCTCGATCCCGGTCACCTTGCCGCCCTCGCGCAGGATTCCGGTGACCTCGCAGTTCTGAATGATGTCGACGCCGAGATCGTCGGCGGCGCGGGCATAGCCCCAAGCCACGGCATCGTGCCGCGCGGTGCCGCCGCGTTTCTGGATGAAGCCGCCCATGACCGGGTAGCGAATGGTCGGCGAGGTATCGATGATCGGCACCAGCTTCTTGATCTGCCCCGGGGTCATCACCTCGCTGTCGATTCCGTTGAGCCGGATCGCCTCGACCCGGCGCCGCATCTCCTTCAGTTCATGCTCCGAATGGGCGAGGGTGAGCACGCCGCGCTGGGAGAACATGACATTGAAGTTCAGTTCCTGAGAGAGCCCTTCCCAGAGCTTCAGCGCGTGTTCGTAAATCCCCGCGCTCTCGTCCCAGAGATAGTTTGAGCGGATGATGGTGGTGTTCCGACCGGTATTGCCGCCGCCGATCCAGCCCTTCTCGATCACGGCGACATTGCGGATGCCGTGCACCGAGGCGAGATAATAGGCGGTCGCGAGCCCGTGGCCGCCGCCGCCCACGATGATCACGTCATATTCCGGCTTCGGCTCCGGCGAACGCCAGGCCTTCTGCCAGTTCTCGTGATAGCTGAGCGCGTTGCGCGCCAGAGCGAAGATCGAATAGCGGGAAGACCCGCCCTTCAGTGCCCGCATGCCGCTCGCGGAACCCTTCATCGCCTTATGCCCCCGTCAGGACCCTGAAACGTCAGAATGATCGGGACCGTAATCGGAGCTGTCCAGCCCCTGTTGTTCCGGCGCGACCTGTGATGACGGGGAGGGGACAGGCGAGGGTCAGTCGCCGGAGCTTTTGCCCGACGAGTAAATGGTCAGGCCGACATAGCGGCCGATCCGCCCGTCGTCGGTCAGCAGAGGGAAGATCCCGGACTCGTAGGAAAGGTAGTCCTTTCCGACCCAGGTCAGTTTTCCGAAAGTGCGGACAGGACGGCCCTTCTTCAAGAGGGCCTTGAAGCCTTCCACCACCTCCGGCGTGTCCTTGTAGAGGTCGTCGACCCAGGTTCCGGTCGCATCCCGGCCGATCGTTTCTACGATGTTGGTGCCGACGAGGCGATAGCGAAACCTCGGCTCAGGGTCGTCGGTCGCCTCGATAACGAACATGTGGGGCAGGAGGGCGACATGGTCGCGCGGGTCGAAGTCTCTGCGGTAGGGGATCCCGTGATCGCCGCCAAGCCGGCGCCACGCCTCATGCAGCGCTGCCGTTTCCTTGTTCTGGAACGCCAGGGTCAGATCTATCGTGCAGCTCGGCGCTGCATTCGAGGCGATATTTCTTGCAAGAATCAAGCTTTTTAGAGCCTAAGTATATTCATGATCCCATTACGGGTATTTTTTGCGAATAAATAAGAAATGTCCAGATATATCTGAGTAAAATTGCATTCATGAATTCATATTAGTGAGTCTGTTTTTGAACTTTCTGCTGCGGTTTTTAATCGGCGTGTAATTCGTTTGCGTTTTACCTTTTGGTAAACCCGATTATCGGCGGGGGCGCGGAACATTTGGTTGCCGGGCACGGCCTGCTGTTTCGCGCCATGTTTCGGGAACGGCGCGCATCTCCCTATCAGTCCCGCCATTTGCCAAAATTCGAAGTCAATCGATCGGTCGGCGTTCAGTTCAGGCGGAATTTCTGCTGCAGGCCCTCGTGGAACAGGCGCTCTGCATGATCCGCTGGGGTGGCGGCGCCCGCGGGATTGACGGCATACCAGTCTCTATAATCCGCCAGCCGGACAGGGTTCAGGAAGTTCTGGCACTCGGTTCCCCGGTTGGCGGCCTTGAAGCGGAGCAAGTCGTCGAAGGTCACCCCGGTCACTTCCACCTTCGCGATCCGTCCTGCGGCATCGAAATCGAGCACGATACGATTGAGATAGGGATATTGCGCTTCGGCGAGGAGCATCGCGGATCCGCCGGAGCCCGGCGCGGCTGCATAGATCCAGCATCCGACGTGGGACCATTGACGGTACAGCATCCGGACGACGGCATCCCGGGAACCTGGGGTCTCGGCGCCGCCGCGGCCGAAGCGGATCGCGACCGGGTCGCTGATGGACGCTTTGACATCCTGCAGGCGGGCGCCGCTTTTCGCCGCCGAGGCGAGATCGAGCAGAACTTTGCGGACCATCGTTTCCTCGTCTTCCGCGGCGGCCGAGGCGATTTCCTCCGTCTCTTCGACTTTCGGGATCGCAAGCGCGACGAAGGGAGCATCAAGAGCCGTCCAGTCCGCTGCGAGCTCGGACGAGAGCGTAGCGCGGGTGGGATCTGAACAACCATGCGGATCGGCCGGCGAGAGCGAGGTCAGCAATCCGGTCGGACCAGCGGCGATGAAGGTGGCGATGGCGGCATCGTAGCGGCTGAAACGCTCGCGCATCGCGCCGTAGAACTCGATGCAGGTCCGCCCAGCCGTCGCCAGTCCCGCCTCGGCTTCGGCGCTCGCCGCGAGTCTGGAGACGGATTGCTGTCGAAGTTCGGCATAAGCGGCGCGGATCTCTCCGTGACCTGCCGGAGCGAGGCCGTCGATCTGAGACGGGAGCCACCCGCTCGCCGCTCTCGGCAGGACACCGGGCACTGTCAGAATGTTCTCGGGCGCCGTGCCGTCGGCAACGATCTTGGCAAAGAGCAGGGTCGGAGTGGCCCGCGCGCGGATGCTGATCTGCGTCGGTTCGCCGGCTCCGTCGTTCAGCCGAACCATGGTGCCGCCCTCCGTGAGCGTGACAGCCTGTTCATGTTCCGAACGTGCCGCTGCTTCCGGCACGACGGCGGCGATCAAGGGTGCGACGTCGTACGGGAGCGGTTGGCCGAGAAGCTTTTCCAGGCCCTTGATCGCCGGCAGGGTAAAGGCCGGTTCGGAGATTACCCGGATCCTGCGCTCGGGCGTTCCGCCGTCGCGGCGCAGAACCGGATTGCCGGTTCGGCGCGTTCCGTCGGCGAGAGGGAGGTTCGTGCCATCCGCGCTCAATGTTGCGGGCAGGGATCCCGTTCCGTCGCCGTAGGAAACGACCGGCGCCAGCGTGCGTTCGACGATGAAGTCGCAGCAGAACCGATCAAAGCCCTGTTTTTGTGCCGGCGCCGGGGCCGAAACGGTGATTTCTTCGGAGAGGTAACAGTCCGTGAAATGTCCCGCGACAGCCGGGCATGCGATGGCATCGCCGCTCGGGACAACGCTGACATTCAACGGCCGCGCAGACTCGGACAGACAGAGCATGAAAAGTGCGGGACCGCCGACGATGAAAACGGCCAGAAGAGCGGCGATAAGGCCTAAATAACGTCGGCGCGCGGGCTTCGCGGTTACTGCTGGCGCTTCCTTCCGGTCGGATTTCGAGGAACTGCTCTTCTTCTTCTGCGCGGAGGTCTCGGATGTTTTCCGCGCGCCCTGCTCGTCGGTTCTGCGGGCGGTCAGAGCCTCGGGTTTCTTTTTGGCGGCGGCGTCATCGGCCCCGGGCGTTTCCGCACCCTCGGGGTTCGCCGCGGTCGCGGAGCCTGTTTCGTTTTCGTCTTCTGGCTTTGCCTTCGGGCCCTTGGTGCCGTCTGAATCATCCGTCGTCGACATCTCTCAACTCCGCAAGCAACTCGCCCGTTGAAAAGATAAGCGAAATTCCCGGGGAAAACCAATTTGATGCGCGGCGGCGGCATCAGGGATGGACGCTGGAAGGCGGCTTCCCTGATGCCGGCCCGGTGATTTGGCGGCGAAATTGGCTGTGTGAGGCGTGACCGTCGTCTTTTTCCCGCGAAACCGATTCTGGCGGGAGACTATATCTATCTGTTCCAAATGACTTTTTCATGATCGCTCGAAGTGTGGCGCTAAAAAGTAAAAAAAATCGCACACGATTTAATCGCGGATCTTGATGATGTGATTTTAATTCCCATTTCAGTCGTGCACGATGAAATCGAGCGAGAGCAATAATCTCAAAGCGAGATGAACACGATGAAAGACATCCGATTCGGACCCCGACTGACGCGCCGTGCGGCACTGATTGGCGGGGGCCTGCTTGGAACCGGTCTCGCGCTTTACGCCCGGACCGGGACTGCAAACGCACTCGAAAAGATTGGAGATATCGAAATGACCACGTTCACGACCACCGACGGCGTCGAGATTTTTTACAAGGACTGGGGCAAGGGGCAGCCGGTCGTATTCTCTCACGGCTGGCCGCTCTCGGCCGACGCCTGGGACGCGCAGATGCTGTTCTTCGGCCAGCAGGGCTACCGCGTGATCGCGCATGACCGCCGAGGCCACGGCCGTTCGGCTCAGCCATGGGACGACAACAATATGGACCGTTATGCCGACGATCTGGCGGAACTGATCGAGCATCTCGATCTTCGCGACGTGATCCTGATCGGCCACTCGACCGGCGGCGGCGAGGTGTCCCATTACGTCGGCCGGCATGGCAATGACAGGGTGGCGAAGGTCGTGCTGGTCGGTGCGGTTCCGCCGATCATGCTGAAGACAGCGGCCAACCCGAACGGCACCCCGCTCGAGGTTTTCGACGGTATCCGCGAAGGCACAGCCCTCAACCGTTCGCAATTCTTCCGCGATCTGACGGTGCCCTTCTACGGCTTCAATCGCGAGGGCGTCGAGGAAGTGCAGGGGCTGCGCGACAGCTTCTGGCTGCAGGGCATGGCCGGCAGCATCAAGGGCCAGTACGATAGCATCAGGGAATTCTCGGAGGTCGACTATACCGAGGATCTGAAGGCGATCCGGCGGCCGACGCTGATAGTGCATGGCGGTGATGACCAGATCGTGCCGATCGAGGCCTCGGCACATCGCGCCGTCGAATTCGTCAAGGGTGCGGAACTCAAGGTCTACGAGGGCAGCGGCCACGGCCTCGCCCAGCTCGAGGCGGCGCGCTTCAATGCCGACGTGCTGGAATTCATTCGGCGTTGACGGACGGTTTCGGCAACGCAAAAGGGCCGGCGCGAAACGCCGGCCCCGATATTCTTGTCGTATATTCCTGATCAGGCGACGGCCTGGCCTTCCTTGCGCAGGTGATCCAGCGCCCGGTCGAGGCCGCGGCGGAAGCTGGCGAACATCTCGTCGATCTCGGACTCGGAAATCACCAGCGGCGGGCAGAAGGCGATGCTGTCACCGATCGCACGCAGCAGAACGCCTTCCTCGGTGGCGAGGTTGGCCACCATCGTGCCGACGCCCTGGGCGGCCGCGAACGGCTTTTTCGCGGCCTTGTCCTGCATGACCTGGACGGCGCCGACGAGTCCGACGCCGCGCGCCTCGCCGACCAGCGGGTGATCGGCGAAGGACCGGATCGCCTTCTGGAAATACGGAACGACACCCTTCACCCGTTCCATGATGTTTTCCTCGTCGTAGATCTTGAGGGTTTCGAGCGCGACGGCGGCGCAGACCGGGTGGCCGGAATAGGTATAGCCGTGGCCAAAGGCACCGAGCTCGGCGCTCGCCTTCTTCACCGGCTCGTAGATCTTCTCGTTGATGACGGTCGCCGAGATCGGCAGGTAGCTGGAGGACAGCGCCTTGGCGCAGACCAGGATATCCGGCTTCATGTCGAAGGTCTGGGAGCCCCAGTAATTGCCGGTCCGGCCAAAGCCGCAGATCACCTCGTCGGCGACGAAGAGGATGTCGTATTTGTTCAGAACCTTCTGGATTTTCTCAAAATAGGTCTTCGGCGGCACGATGACTCCGCCGGCGCCCATCACCGGCTCGGCCCAGAAGGCGGCAACCGTGTCCGGGCCTTCCTCGACGATGAGGTTCTCGAGATTCTCGGCAAGGCGGGTCGCGTAATCCTCTTCGCTCTCACCCTCGTTCGCACCCATGTAGTAGTGCGGCTCGTCGGTATGGAGGAAATTGGCCAGCGGGGCATCGAAGCCGCGGTGGTTCATCGAGCGTCCGGTCAGGCTGGCGGCGGCCAGCGTGATGCCATGATATCCGTTCACGCGGCCGATGATCTTCTTCTTGTGGTGCCGGCCGAGCGCGTTGTTGTAGTACCAGACGATCTTGATCGCCGTGTCGTTCGCTTCCGAGCCTGAGTTGTTGAAGAACACTTTCGACATCGGCACCGGCATCTTGGAGATCAGCTTTTCAGCCAGGTCGATGCTCGGCAGATGGGCCTTGTGCGCGAAGGTGTGGTAGTAGGGCAGGGTGTCGAACTGCTTCATCGCCGCCTGTTTCAGGCGGTCGTTGTGAAAGCCGAGCGAAGTCGACCAGAGACCGGCCAGCCCTTCGACATAGCGCTTTCCGGAATCGTCAAAGACATAGACGCCTTCCCCGCGCTCGATGATCATCGGGCCCTTCTCTTCGTGCGCGACGAAGTTGGTATAGGGATGCAGGACGTAAGCGACGTCACGCGCCGCCGGTGAATTCGGCTGGAAAGGCATTTCAATTCTCCTTCGGGGACGGCGCCGGGCGGGCCGTGGGGACTATTAGGCAGCATATCACGCCAAACGGAGTTGAAAAGCCTGTGAGCCGGGAGACGGCAAAACCGCATGGCACGGCAATGTTGCGCTGCGAAAAGATCGTGGAAGCATAGGTGTTTCAGGGCAGGGGGTTCTTCGCGTTCTGCGTTGCATACCGCAGTTTTGCTGCCTTTCGAACATGCCAAGGTCATTGACGTCATTATTGTGACGGGGTTTTATGCTCCGATCCCGGCCAACCTGATTCTGCCGGGCCGCGCCGTTGGCATAGCCCTCGCCCTGAAGAGAAGGGTCTGCCCGGTGCGAGACAGAGGCATCATTGGGGAGCATTTTATGCGCAAAGCATTCACCGCCCTTGCGGTCGCGGCAGCCGTTGCCGCTTCCGGAGGCATGGCGGAAGCCAAGACCTTCAAGTGGGGCTTTCAGACCGACACGTCGTCGCTCGATCCGCACGCCCACAACGTGACCTTCACCCTCGGTTTCCTCGGCAACGTCTACGAAGGCCTCGTCCGCCGCGACGCGGACCTGCAGTTCGAGCCGGGCCTGGCCGTGAAGTGGGAAAACGTCGAGCCGACCCGCTGGCGCTTCTATCTGCGCCAGGGTGTGAAGTTCCACAACGGCAACGACTTCAACGCCGACGACGTGGTCTTCTCCTTCGAGCGGACCAATAACGAGGACGCGAACCTGCGCGGCCGCGTGGTCGGCATCACGGAAGTGGTCAAGGTCGACGACTACACCGTCGATTTCATCACCGAGAAGCCGAATCCCATCATCTACTACGAATGGGATACCTGGTTCATGATGGACAAGGAATGGTCCGAAGCCAACGGCGCGACCACTCCGACCAACCTGTCCAAGGGCGTCGAGAGCTTTGCCGCTCACAATGCGAACGGCACCGGCGCCTTCATGATCAAGGAGCGCCAGACCGACGTTAAGACCGTTCTGGTGCCGAACCCGAACTGGTGGGACAAGCCGCAGCACAACCTGACCGAGGTCATCATGACCCCGATCGGCCAGGATGCGACCCGCGTCGCCGCGCTGCTTTCCGGTGAGGTGGACATGGTCTATCCGGTGCCGGTGCAGGACATCGACCGGGTGAACAAGAACGACGGCACCAGCGTGATGGTCGGTCCGGAACTGCGGACCATTTTCCTCTATATGGACCTGTTCCGCGACGAGTTGCTCTATTCCAACGTGAAGGGCAAGAACCCGTTCAAGGACGTCAAGGTCCGTCAGGCGATGTATCACGCGATCGACATCGAGGCGATCAAGAAGAAGATCATGCGCGGCCTCGCCGACCCGTCCGCGATCATGATCTCGCCGAAGCTTTTCGACCGTTCGGAAAACTTCACCCGCCTGCCGTATGACCGCGACAAGGCGAAGGCCCTGTTGGCCGAAGCCGGTTATCCGGACGGGTTCGAGACCCGCATGGACTGCCCGAACGACCGCTATGTCAACGACGAGCAGATCTGCCAGGCGATCGTCTCCATGCTTGCCAAGGTGGGTATCAAGTCGACCCTGGTTGCCGAGCCGAAAGCGAAGTATTTCGCCCGGATCGCTCCGAAGGGCGGTTCCGACTATGCGTTCGGTCTGCTGGGCTGGACTCCGGGCAGCTTCGACTCGCACAACGTGCTGCTCAGCCTGCTGAACACGCCAGACCAGAAGGCCGGCCGCGGCCTCTACAACTACTCGGGCTACAGCAATGCGCGGGTCGACGAACTGACCGACCTGATCGGTTCGGAGACCGACAAGGAAAAGCGCGACGCGATGATCGAGGAAGCCTTCAGGATCACCACCGACGAAGTCGCGACCATTCCGTTGCACCAGCAGGCTCTGGCCTGGGGCAAGCGCGACAACATCGAGCTGAAGCAGCGCGCGGACAACCAGTTCCGCTTCTACTACGTCAACGTGAAGTAACTCACGGGCGACAAAGTGCGGGCCGGTCCACGGGGACCGGCCCCACCCTTTTGAAATATCTGCCAACCTGCCGGAAAGCGTGACCGTTTATGGCCGCATTCATTCTTCGCCGGCTGGCCCAGTCCATCCTTGTGATGCTCGTGGTCAGCCTCGTTGCCTTCTACATGTTCCAGTTCCTGGGCGATCCGATCAATCAGATGGTCGGGATCGACACGCCGCTCGCCGAGCGCGAAGCGCTGCGTGAGCGCCTGGGTCTCAACGATCCGATGATCATCCGCTTCGGCAAGTTCGTCCTGAACGCCGCGCAGCTGGATTTCGGCCTGTCCTACCAGCATAAGCAGCCGGTCGTGGATCTGCTGATGGAGCGCATGCCGGCGACGATCGAACTCAGCTTCGTCTCCGCGATCATCGCCTTCTTTCTTGCGCTGCCGGCCGGGGTCTATACCGGGCTCTACCGGAACCGCTGGAGCAGCAAGGCGCTGCTGACGCTCTCGCTGGTCGGGATCTCGATACCGACCTTCCTGATCGGTATCCTTTTCATTTATCTCTTCGCGGTGATCCTCCACTGGCTGCCCTCGTTCGGGCGAGGCGACGTGATCACGCTGCCGGGCGGGTGGACCACCGGTCTGCTGACCGTGAGCGGTCTGAAGGCGATCATCCTGCCGGCAACCACGCTCGGCCTCTTCACCCTGACGCTGATCATGCGCCTGATCCGGGCGGAGATGCTGGAAGTGCTGCGGACGGACTACATCAAGTTCGCGCGTGCCCGCGGTCTCACCAACCGGGCCGTCAATTTCGGCCATGCGCTGAAGAACACGCTGGTGCCGGTCATCACAGTCACCGGTCTGCTGCTCGGCAATCTGATCGCCTTCGCGATCATCACCGAGAGCGTGTTCCAATGGCCCGGCATGGGACGGCTGTTCCTGCAGGCGATCCAGGAAGTCGACCTTCCGGTGATGTCCGCCTACCTGGTGATGATTTCGTTCCTCTTCGTCGTGATCAACCTGATCGTGGACATTCTCTATTACGTCGTCGATCCGCGCCTGCGGGTCGAAAAGTCCGGCGGCGGGCACTGAGGGCAGGACAATGACCGATACGACAAGTCCCAAAGCGGCAACCCGTCCCAGCCTCCTCTACCGGATCTGGGACCACGAACTCTGCTACAGCTTCCGCAAGTCGCACCTGACGGTCGGCGCGGCGGTTGTGACCCTCATCCTTATCCTCTCGGCTGTCTTCGCAAACATCATCGCGCCGCATAACCCGTTCGACACCGCCTCCATCGACCTGATGGATTCCGAACTGCCTCCGGCCTGGGTAGAGGACGGCGATCAGCGCTTCCTGCTCGGCACCGACAATCTCGGGCGAGACATTTATTCGACGATCCTTTACGGCATGCGGATCTCCCTGCTGGTCGGATTTGCGAGCGTGATCCTGTCCGCCGTGATCGGCATCGCCGCCGGACTGATCGCCGGTTATGTCGGCGGCAAGGTCGATGCGGTGATCATGCGGATCGCCGACATCCAGCTCTCCTTCCCGACGATCCTGATCGCACTTCTGATCGACGGCATTTCGCGCGGCATCCTCGATCGCGAACTGCACGAGGCGATGATCATTCCGGTGCTCGTCCTGTCGATCGGGATTTCGAACTGGGTGCAGTATGCCCGTACCGTCCGCGGCTCGACCCTGGTCGAGCGGAACAAGGAATATGTCCAGGCGGCCCGGGTCATCGGCCTGCATCCGATCCTGATCATGATCCGGCACGTGCTGCCGAACGTGATGGGGCCGGTTCTGGTCATCGCGACGCTCGGTCTCGCCTTCGCGATCCTGACGGAAGCGACGCTGTCCTTCCTTGGCGTCGGCATGCCGCCGACCCAGCCGTCGCTCGGCACCCTCATCCGGATCGGCAACGACTTCCTGTTCTCGGGGCTCTGGTGGATCTCGATCTTCCCGGGCGCGACTCTTGCCATCCTCGTTCTTGCAGTCAATCTCCTCGGAGACTGGCTCCGCGACGCCCTCAACCCGAAGCTGCGCTAATGTCGAACCATCTTCTCGAAGTCAGAAACCTGCGGATCGAATTTCCCACGCGAAAGGGAATTCTGACGGCCATCGACGATGTGTCCTTTCATATCGACGAGGGCGAAGTGCTCGGCGTGGTCGGTGAGTCCGGCGCCGGAAAATCTCTCACCGGGGCTGCCATCATCGGCCTGCTGGAACCGCCGGGTCGTGTCGCCGGCGGGGAAATCCTGCTCGAGGGCCGGCGCATCGACAATCTCGGTTACGAGGAGATGCGGCGAATCCGCGGGCGCCAGATCGGCGCGATCTTCCAGGATCCGCTGACCAGCCTCAATCCTCTCTACACGGTCGGCCGTCAGCTGACGGAAACGATCATGACCCACACGGACATGACCCCGACCAAGGCGCGCGAACGGGCGATCGAGATGCTGACCCAGGTCGGCATTCCGGCTCCGGAGCGGCGGGTGGACCAGTATCCGCACCAGTTCTCCGGCGGCATGCGCCAGCGCGTCGTCATCGCCCTCGCGCTCTGCGTCAATCCGCGTCTCGTTGTGGCGGACGAGCCGACCACCGCACTCGACGTCTCGATCCAGGCACAGATCATCGCGCTTCTGAAGAAGCTCTGCCGCGAGCACGGTACGGCGGTGATGCTGGTGACCCACGACATGGGTGTCATTGCCGAGACCGCGGACCGGGTGGCCGTCATGTATGCCGGCCGCATCGCCGAGATCGGCCCGGTGAAGCAGGTGGTCAAACAGGCCAAGCATCCGTATACGGAGGGCCTGATGGGCTCGATCCCGATGATCGGCCACACCGACGAGAAGCTGCGCCAGATCGAGGGCTCGATGCCGCGCCTGACCAATATCCCGACCGGCTGCGCCTTCAATCCGCGCTGTCCGAAGGCTTTCGACCGCTGCTTCAAGGAGCGGCCGGACACGATCCCGGTGGACGGTACCGAAGTCGCCTGCTGGCTCTATGACAAGGAGGCGGCCAATGTCTGAGCAAGCCGTCGCAACGCACGAGACCGTCGATCACGAGCACCTGAAGAAGGGCGCGCCGATCCTCGCGGTCAAATCGCTGAAGCGCTATTTCGACGTTTCCGCGCCCTGGCTGAACCGGGTGCTGGAAGGCCAACCGAAGCAGATCCTGAAGGCCGTCGACGGCATTGATTTCGAGATCAAGGCGGGCGAGACCTTCAGCCTGGTCGGCGAGTCCGGTTGCGGCAAGTCCACCGTCGCCAAGCTGATCGTCGGCCTGCACGGACCGAGCAGCGGTTCGATCGAGTTCGAGGGCAGGGACATCGCCGGCCTCTCGCGTACCGAGATGGCGCCGATCCGCCGCCGACTGCAGATGATCTTCCAGGACCCCTATGCCAGCCTCAATCCGCGCTGGAAGGTCCGCGACATCATCGCCGAGCCGATCCGGGCCTTCGACCTCGCCAAGAACGAGGACGCGGTGTCGGACCGGGTCGGCGAGCTGCTGACCCAGGTCGGCCTCTCGCCGGTCGACGGAGAGAAATATCCGCACGAGTTCTCCGGCGGCCAGCGTCAGCGCATCTCCATCGCCCGCGCCCTTGCGAGCGAGCCGGACTTCCTGGTCTGCGACGAGCCGACCTCGGCGCTCGACGTCTCGGTGCAGGCGCAGATCCTGAACCTGATGCGCGACCTGCAGAGGGAACTGGGGCTGACCTATCTCTTCATCAGCCACAACCTCGCCGTGGTCTGCCATGTCTCGGACCGGGTCGGCGTGATGTATCTCGGCCGCCTGGCCGAGGTGGCGCCGTCCAAGATCCTGTTCAGCCGCCCGCGCCATCCCTATACGCGGATGCTGCTGGACACGATCCCTGACCTGGAGATGACCGGCCGCGAGCGCATGCCGGTGGGCGGCGAGGTGCCGAACCCGATCACGCCGCCGCCGGGCTGCGCCTTCCACCCGCGCTGCCCCTTCGCGAACGAGCGCTGCAAGACCGAGCGTCCGGAACCGAGAGCGATCGGCGACGGCGCCATCGTCGCCTGCCACGGCGTCGAGGAAGGCCGCGTGCCGGACGATCCGATCATGGCCAAGGTCGCTGTCCCGGAAGGCCTGAACGCCTGACCGCGAACGATAAACAGAAGTATCTGTCATCCCCCTTTTGGGGGATGACCTGTTTTCAGGCATGGCCCGATGCGCGGACCATCGCTTCTTGGATACGGGAACGAGGCGCGCAGATCCCTAGATCAGGTCCCATCCGGCAGTCGCGTTTAGTCCGAGGCTCGAGACGGGGACGCCGATCAGGGTGACGGTGCCGCCGCCCGAAAGCGTGAGGACGGTATTGCCCGCGCTTTCCGCCGAGCTATAGGTCTGGCCGTCATCGAACTGGAGGCTGTCGATCCCGGCCTGAAAATCATTCACCTGATCGTTGCCGCCGCCGCTCCCGAAGACGAAGGTATCTGCGCCGTCGCCGCCGACCAGCGTGTCGTCGCCGTTATTCCCCGCGAGACGGTCGTTCCCGGCATTTCCGCTGATCAGATCGTTGCCCTGGCCGCCATAGAGCGTATCGTTTCCGAGATTGCCGTTGAGCGTGTCGTCGCCGCTATTGCCGTAGACGATGTCGTTGTCCTGGCCACCATAGAGCACGTCCGCGTCCTGGCCGCCCGAGAGCGTGTCGTCACCCTTGTTGCCGTAAACCACATCGTTGTCGTTGTCGCCGTGGACGGTATCCGCTCCCTGGCCGCCATAGAGCGTGTCCATGCCGCCGCCACCGAAGACAAAGTCAATGCCCTGGTTGCCGTAGAGGATGTCCTCTCCGAAGCCGGACCCGATGGTGTCCGCACCTCCGCCGCCGAGCAATGTATCGTCCTCGGCGCCGAGAGAGATGAACTGGCTGGCATCGTCGGCGGTTACGTAATTGTCTCCGGCGCCGCCAGTGATCGTGGTCTGCCCGAGGATCGACGCGAATTCGATATTGTCCAGCTGCAGGGTACTGCCGGAAGGCAGATTGCGCAGATCGATCACGAATGCCTCGGACTGGGTGGAACCGTCCCCGGATGCGGTGCCGCTGAGAACGATCGGCTCGGTCAATGATGACTTCGTCGTTGTGGGAATGATCGTCCGGATATCAAGCGTCGAACTGTTGGCCAGTCCGTTCAGGAAAGCCCGCGCTCCGACAACCAGATCCGTCCCGGCACTTGAGTTGCGGCCGTCGATTGCCAAGACCAGGGAGTTGACGGCATCGCCGCCGCTCTGAGCGACCGCGGGACCGCTCGAGGTGAGCGTCGTGCCGCTCGGCAGGGTGGCGGTGACGACGTTGCCGTTGTTGCCGGTATTCTGAACGATTGCGGCGCTGCCGGAGGTCGAGCCATTGTTCGCGATGGTGCGGGCGCCGCCGGAGCTTGTGTCCGACGGGTCGTCGCTGACAACCACGGGACCGGTGCCGCCGTTGCCGGACCCGCTTCCGGATCCGCTGGAGGGGACCGCGAAAGTCAGGGTCGTGTTGCCCCCGGTCACCGATGCCGAAATGGTCAGATTGCTGCCGGTGCCGGAAAGGGTCAGGGTGCGGCCCGCCGTCAGATCGATGGTGCTGCCGAGCGTGGTCCCGTTGAGAGCGCTCAGGTCCGTGCTTTCGATCGTTATCACGTCGCCCGCGGCGAGTCCGGAGATGGTGTCTCCGTTGAAGTCGTTGGCGGTGCCGGAGAATGTGTCGCTGCCGGCGCCGCCGACAAGCGTATCGGCACCGCCGCCACCAATGATGAGATCCGCTCCGTCACCGCCGGAAATCAGATCCGCCCCGGCGCCGCCGTTCAGGGAATCGCCTCCGGCGCCGCCGTCGATCGTGTCTGCTCCGGCACTGCCGGTAACCGCCTGGTTCCCGGCGGAGCCGGTAATGACGAAGTGATCGCTCGCCGCGTCGCTTGCGGTCAGGGTATGGCTGACGGCCTGCGCGGCGGTCAGCGTGATGGTCTGGGTGCCGGCGTCGGCGGCCGTTGCGATGGTCTCGAGGGCGCCGAGGCTGGCGCTGGAGATATCTCCTGTACTGGTGACGGTGATCGTGTTCGTCCCGGCGGCGGTGACGGTGCCGGAGAACCCGTTCAGCTGTGCGGCCGTCATGGTGGCGGAGGCACCGGTGCCGGACAGGGTCAGGTTCTCGATGCCCGAGATGGTGGCGCCGGAAATGTTCGCGCCGTTGCCGAGCGACAATGTGTCATTGACAGTGCCTTCACCCGTCAGCGTGCCGGTCAGCGTCAATGTGCCGGTGTCGAAGGTTACGGCATCGGTATTCGAGGTCGCCGTGACGCTGTGTCCGGCATTGGTGATCGTGATGGTCCGGGCGTTGGTGCTGTCGTCCCCGAAGATGTAGTTCTCGATCGCGGACTGCGTGCTGAAATTGCCGTCGCCGGAGAGCGTGACGGTCTCGGTCCCGCCCGCCGTGATCGTGCCGCCGGCGAAGGTGCTCAGCTGCGACACGGTCATCGTGACCGAGGCGTTTCCCGCCAAGGTCAGGTTCTCGACCCCGGTGACGGTGGCGCCGGAGATGTTGCTCCCGGTCGTCATCTGGATCAGGTCGGTGCCCGCTCCGCCCGAGAGCGTGCCGGTGTAGGTCAGGCCCTGGAAGGTGAAGGTGTCATTGCCGGTCGAGCCTGTGATTTCCTGAGCAGCGCCGGCTATGGTGACCGCGTTGGCCGCCCCGAGGATGTATTTCTCGACTTCTGTCGCCGTCTGGAGGCCGTTGGTGGCGGCCGAAATGGTGATGACATCGGCACCCGGGGCGGTGACCGAGGAGAACGCATCATGCTGGGCTTCCGTCATGGTGACCGAAGCGCCGCCGTTGAGCGTCAGAGTCTCGAAGCCGGAGACCGTGGCCCCGGAGATGTTGGCGCCGTTGCCGAGCTGCAAGGTATCGGTGCCGGTACCGCCGTTCAGCGTGCCGGTCGCAGTCAGCGAGCCGACATTGACGGTATCGTTTCCGGTGCTGCCCGTCAGGTTCTGGGCGGCAGTCCCGAGCGTGAAGGTGATGCCGCCGGTGCCGAGCACATAGGTCTCGACGGCCGCGTTTCCGGTCGTGACCGTGTCGCCGCCGGTTGCGGAGAAAGTGATCTGTTCGGTGCCGGACGCGGTGACAGTGCCGGTGAAACCGTCATGCTGCGCCACACTCATCGTGACGGAGGCGCCGCTTCCGAGCGTCAGGTTCTCGACCGCCGTGACGGTGCCGCCGGAGATGTCGGCGCCCGTCGCAAGCTGCAGCGTGTCGTTGACGGTGCCCTCGCCGGTTATGGTCCCGGTATAGGTCAGGCCGCCGGCATCGAAGGTGACGGCATCGGTCGTCGATGTGGCACTGACGCTGTGCCCGGCACCAGTGATCGTGATGGTGCGGGCGTTGGTGCTGTCATCCCCGACGACATAGCTCTCGATCGCCGACTTGGTGCTGAAACTGCCGTCGCCGGAGAGCGTCACCGTCTCGCTGCCGGCGGCGGTGATCGTACCTGTGAAGCCGTTGAACTGGGCTGTCGTCATGGTGACGGAGGCACCGCTTCCGAGCGTCAGGTTCTCGACCGCCGTGACTGTGCCGCCGGAGATGTTGGCGCCTGTCGCGAGCTGCAGCGTGTCGTTGACGGTGCCTTCGCCGGTTATGGTCCCGGTGTAGGTCAGCCCGCCGACATCGAAGGTGACGGCGTCGGAGCTCGAATTCGCCGTGACACTGGTGTTGGCGGCGCCGAGGGTAATGGTGCGGGCGTTCGTGCCGTCGTCCCCGACGGAGAAGGTCTCGACATTGGCGAGCGTTGTGAAACTGCCGTTGCCGCTGATGTTGATCGTTTCCGAACCGGCCGCCGTGATCGTGCCGGTGAACTGAGACATCTGGCTGGCCAGCATGGTGACAGACGCGCCGGACTCGAGCGTCAGGTTCTCGAAATTGCTGACCGTTGCGATCGTAAGGTTGTCGCCGGTATCGAGCACCAGCGTATCCGAGCCGCCGACGCCACCGTCCAGCTCCGCTCCGAAGCTGTCGAGCGCTGCTGTGGATTTCACAGTCTGGTTGGCGCCGGCACTTCCGAAGACGTTATGTCCCCCTGAGCCAAGGGTGATGGTAAATGCGCCATTGAGATTGAAGACTTCGATATTGGCGGCATTGGCGCCGTCTATGATGCCGTCGCCGTTTGCCGAGCTCAGCGTGATCCTCTCGACACCGGCTGCGCCGTTGAAGGTGGTGAAACCCTCGTACTGGGTCTCCGACATCGTGACGGTGACATTGTTGCCGATGTTCATCGTCTCGAAATTCGTGAGCGAGGTCAGCTGTGTCAGGTCCGTCCCGGTCTGGGAGATCACCAGCGTATCGGTTCCGGCGCCGCCGTCCGCCGTCGAGCCCGTCGTATGCGTCGAGGATGCGATCGTCAGGCTGTCGTCGGTCCCGGCCAAGGGGGTCGCCGGCGTCAGATTGGTGCCATTCGTGCTGTTGAAACCGGCGTTGTTCGACGAAACGGCGACCATGAGAGAATGCGGGTAGGCAGACAGCGCCGGCTTGGAGAACAGAGCTGCGGCCGCGGGCAGGCCCGCCCATCCGGCGCAGCCGCCAAGATCGGTGGCCGAAGCCTCTACCGATACCTCGAGAATCCTGCCGAGCGAGTCGATAAACCGCTCGCCGTCATTTTCGGTCCCGACGGAGCAGGCGGCCAGAACAAGCTCTGCGCCCGGCGCCAATGCCGCCTTGATATTCGCGAGAGCGTCTTTCCGGGAGCGCAGCGAATCGTCGTCGATCCGCTTGCCGGAGAGCTCGATCATGCCGGGCGATCCGTGCGCCATGATAACGAGCCGGTCCACGCCCCGAGTGCCTGCAAGGCCGCGGAAGTCTGTAAGGAAAGACGCAATCTCTCCGAGCGGGTCCCGGGTATCTGAAAGGAAGCGGACGACAGCGTCGGGTTTCAAGCCCGACAACAGAACTTCCGGTTCCGTCACAGCTCGATCGACGATTACGATGGTATTCATGGCCATTGCATTTATCCAAATGCCGGCGCGCTTCTTCGTTGGAAGAAGTCGCAACTTTTCAGTCGGGGAATCTAGAGAGCTAAGAGGTAGGCTGCCTGCCGGGTGTCCGGAAATTTGTACAGAGTGTCCGTATTTGATCGAGATCACGCACGATCAACCGATCGGCAGGGGGGGGGACACGCCTTAGTATGAAAAAATGCGAGCGATTACCTGAAGATCGTTATCGCAAATCCCGGCGGTCAAGTCGTCGTTTCAGGCTGGCCGGTGCCGGGTCGCCGCTTAAGCCTCGACAAAAGGACACCTCCGCCGAAACGCCGGCCCTGGAGCCGCTCCTAGAGATTGTGCACCCAGGCCTCGTGCCGCCTGTCCACGCCGGGCGTCTTCATGCCTTCGGCAACCAGCAACCGATGGCCCGCGGCGCGCACATCCCCCGGAGTAACGCCATACCTGGCACGGAAGGCGCGCACGAATGCCGCGTCGCTGGTATAGCTCGCCTCCATCGCAATATCGTAGATCGACAGATGCGCCGTGCTCTTGTCGGTGAGCATGATGAGCGCGCGCCGGAGCCTTCGTCTCCGAATATAATTTGCGACCCCACCGAGCTGCTCGAACAGTTCGTAGAGCTTGGTTCGCGACAGCCCGACCTTGCCGGTGATCCAGTCCACGCTGAGCTCGGGATTTCCGAGATTTGCCTCGATAAGACGCCGGATGATGGTCATACGGGCCATGGATGCACCGGACGTCTGCCGCGGGTCGTCCGGTGATATCACGGCGTTCAGGCACGCTGCTGCCAAACCGATCGTCGCCGGCGAAATTTCGACCGCCTGACGTGCCGTCATCTGAGACGAGAGGGATTTCAGCGAAACCATGTGATCGCGCAGGAGATGAACCATCGGTTCGTCCGCGGTCAGCACCCGCAGATGCTGGCTGCCACGGTCCTTCAGCTGCTCGTCGAGCATGGAACGGGGAATGAAGAGCGAGAGATTGGAGAAATTGTTGGTTCTTGTGACGACTTGTTCTGCCAGGTCAAAAATAACCAGCCCGTGCTTCGGAAAGGATCGAGTGCCTTCCGAGGTTTCCCAGAGCATGTCTCCATGCTCATAGACCTGGATCATGTAGTGATCCATGCCGTCTTTCGCCATGAGGGCGGGAGTCCGGCTCCACCGTTGCTGGAGCGTCTGGGTTCGCGCGAGCATGATCGAGCCGAACAGGTTCGCGTCGATTGAGGCCTCGAACGGCCCCTGCCGGATCTCACGCTCCGCTTCTACCTCGAAAATACAGGAGATGCTGTCGCGCCAAAGGTCATAGCGCTCTTTCTCGGGAACCCCATCCAGCGTGAAACGCGCATGGGGGAGCGGATCGTCGTTTGGGCATTCGGCGCTGGCGGGTGAACCCTGCCCTGCTGTCCCTGTCTGTTGCGTCACATCGGTCATTCGCAATCCGGATTATGCGGGGGCAGAGCCGCAATAAATCGTGGGCAGATTCATCTAACGCCCCTTCGTCGGCAACGCGTTGCCGCCGTCCTCCGTCAGAACGTCCGTCTCCGCCACGTTTTTGTCGAAAAATACGAACGTGTTCAGGTGCAACATTGCCCCCTCGACCCCGGCAAGCGCCGCGCTGCTGCCGCAAGAATTAGATTGAGAATAAGCATATCGTCGTTAAGTTGATGAAAAGTCAAAACGATTATGATGGTATGCGTGGTTTTTGTGATCGCCTCTCTGCCGTTCTGATGAGTATTTACGTTTTTGAAATCTTGAAACGGCCGGAATTGTCTTGGCTGCTACGTTTTCTGAAATCAGAAACTAAATTTTGGAGACTTTTAGGGGAGCCACGGATCGTGGATGGCTCACTGCGGGCAGGGTGGCCCCGTGCCTGACGATCCGAGCATAGCCGAGATATCGTTCCCCGGGTTCTCACGTGCGTGGGGATGACGCCAATTTGGTATTTTTTCTTTGAGTTTGAGTTCCAGGCACCGATTTGCTCAACTTCCCCGGGTCTGTTCTGGGGAGTTCGCGTGCGCAAGACCGCCATATCCATTCTCGTCCATCCCGCGACGCTGATCCTCTCCACATTGCTCGTCATGGCAATGGCGGCGGTGGTCGGCGGCGGGATCGTGCCGGCCTTTCTCGAGAGCCTGAAACCGGGTATCGCCGCGGAAGATCTCGAGCTGACCGACGATATCGCGGTCATCCTCGTGACCTTCGGGGTGTTCCTCGAAGAGCGGGAACTGCTGGCCAAGCGCATATTCGGCGAGGAGATGCCCGCCCAGGAGCATCTGATGAACGAGCACGCTGAGTTTTACGGCGCGGTGCTGCTCCTCGTCGGGCTCGTCATGGAGATCGTCGATCAGGCTTTCGAGCCGCTGCTGCTGGACAACGGTCTCGCGACCGCGGGGCTCGGCCTGATGGTATTATTCCATGCGACGACCATTCTGGTCGGTCTCGGCTACGTCCTGACCTTCTTCCGGCGGGCGTGAGGCGCGGCGGAAAGGCTACTTGGCGTAGCCGATCCCCTTCAGCGCGTCGGCGATCTCGGGAAGGATCGACGGATCGTCGATCGTGGCCGGCATCGGATAGCTCTCGCCGTCGGCGATCTTCTGCATGGTGCCGCGGAGGATCTTGCCCGACCGGGTCTTCGGCAGGCGCTGCACGATCGTCGCCTGCTTGAAGGCGGCGACCGGGCCGATCCTGTCGCGGACCATCTGCACCAGCTCCTTCAGGATCTGCTCCTCCGGCGTATTGACGCCGTCCTTCAGCACGACGAAGCCAAGCGGAACCTGACCCTTGAGCTGGTCGGCGACGCCGATCACGGCGCATTCGGCGACGGCCGGATGGTTCGCCAGGACCTCCTCCATGCCGCCGGTCGAGAGCCGGTGGCCAGCGACATTGATGATGTCGTCGGTCCGGCTCATCACGTAGAGATAGCCGTCCTCGTCCATGTAGCCGGCATCTCCGGTCTTGTAGTAGCCGGGATAGTCCGCGAGGTAGCTCTCGACATAGCGCTCGTCGTTCTGCCAGAGCGTCGGCAGGGCGCCCGGCGGCAGCGGCAGCTTGATGGAGATCGCGCCGACATCGCCGCGCTTCACTTCCTTGCACGCCTCGTCGAGGATCTGCACGTCCCATCCGGGAACCGCGCGCGTCGGCGAACCCGCCTTGACCGGAAGCTGCTCGATGCCGAGGCAGTTCGAGGCGATCGGCCAGCCGGTCTCGGTCTGCCACCAGTGATCGACCACTGGCACCTTCAACTTGTCCTCGCACCAGTGCAGCGTGTCGGGATCGCAGCGCTCGCCGGCGAGGAACTGGGCCTTGTAGTGGCTCATGTCGTAGTTCGCCAGCAGCTTGCCGTCCGGATCCTCCTTCTTGATCGCGCGGATCGCGGTCGGCGCGGTGAACATGGTGGAGACCTTGTGCTCCGAGATCACCCGCCAGAAGGCGCCCGCGTCCGGCGTGCCGACCGGCTTGCCCTCGTAGAGCATGGTGGTGCAGCCGTGGAAGAGCGGGGCGTACACGATATAGGAATGGCCGACCACCCAGCCGACGTCGGAAGCGGCCCAGAAGACCTCGCCCGGATCGACGCCGTAGATGTTCTTCATCGACCATTTGAGGGCGACGATATGGCCACCGGTCGCCCGGACGACGCCCTTCGGCACACCGGTGGTGCCGGAGGTGTAGAGGATATAGGCGGGGTCGGTCGCCTTGACCTCGGCGCAGGCGGCAGGCGTGGCACCTTCATGCGCCGCGTTCCACTCGATGTCGCGGTCCTCGGTCAGTTTCGCCTCGGCCATCGGGCGTTGGTAGACGATGCAATGGTCCGGCTTGTGCTTCGCCATCTCGATGGCGCCGTCGAGCAGCGGCATATAGGCGACGGTCCGGCCGGGTTCGATGCCGCAGGAGGCGGTGACGATCAGCTTCGGCTTGCAGTCGTCGATGCGTTTGGCGAGCTCGTTCGAGGCGAAGCCGCCGAAGACGACGGAATGCACCGCGCCGATCCTGGTGGTCGCCAGCATGGCAATTGCGGCCTCGGGGATCATCGGCATGTAGATGATCACGCGGTCGCCGTAGCCGACGCCATATTTCTCCAGAACGCCGGCGAAGGCCGCGACCTTGTCCGTCAGTTCGCTGTAGGTGAAGCTCTGCTTGGTCTTGGTGACCGGGCTGTCGTAGATCAGCGCGGCCTGCGCGCCGCGGCCGTCTTCGACATGGCGGTCGAGGGCGTTGTAACAGGTGTTGGTCGTGCCGCCTTCGAACCAGCGGTAAAAGGGCGGCCTGCTCGCATCCAGGACCTTTTCCCAGCGCTTGAACCAGAAAACGTCGTCTGCCGCCTCGCCCCAGAAACCTTCCGGATCTTCCAGCGAGCGCCGATAGACCTCATCGAACTGGCCCATACCGCGAACCTCCCCTCAGTCTTGTCTTTTCAGGTTATTTGCGCCCTATGGTCGACGCCGACCGGATGCAAATCAAGTCCCAGATTGCCGCATCCGCGAGTGCTTGGGGATGATGTGGATCAACCGAACAGCTTGCCCATGATGCCGCCCTGCGCCTTGCCGTCGCCGGTCTCGTCCGCCACGTCTTCGCGGGCGGACTGCTGGACATGGGCCTTCTGCAGTTCGGCACGGTCGTGTCGGATGAAATCATCCACCGCACGGCCCTGAAACCGGACCAGACCAAGCTCCTCCAGCGGAGGGATCGCTCTCTCGTCGATACAGTTGAACACGATGCAGTTCTCCGGTCCCAGCCTCTCCAGCGCGCCGGTGAAAGCCGTCCAGTCCGCCGCATTCTCGGGGTTCAAGTGCTGGTCCCACATGAACTTCACGAAGGCGAAGCGCGCCGGATCGACCTCCAGCTTGGACAGCGAGGTCCAGCGCACGCCGTCGAGCGCGATCGGGAAATGCTCCCGCTCCAGGATATCGACCATGGCATCGAAATCGCCGCGCTCGTGCAGCGCCTCGACATAGGGAACCTCGAGGATCACGCGCTTGCGGCTGTTCATCGGAATGGAATCGAATGCCTCGTCCAGCTCGCCCTCGTTCACGACAGCGCTGTTCACGTTGACGGTGTAGGTCTTGCCGGTCTTCATCCGATCGTCGATGAGATGATCGAGCATGCGAACGTCGATCACCTCGATGATTTTCTCGAAAAGCCAGGGATTGGCCCGGATATCCTGGCCGAACATATCGTCGAGAACGTCGATCGAGACCGTAAGAGCGCCCGCCATCGGCACAGGATCATGCGGTTTCGAGAGATCCCAGATCGTCTGCTCGCGGACTAGGTTGGAGATGTCCGCATTGCTCAAGGACTCGAACAGACTGAAAAAGCCCTCGAGATCGCTGTCCTCGCCTCCTGGTCGAGGAGTGTCCGGCTGCTCGGCAATCAGGCGTTTGCAGAGCTTTGTAAGCTTGGCCGCTTCGGTGGAAAGCCGGAACTGCTGTCGCCGCGCCTCACCCCGCCCGCTGCGCTTCAGAAATTCGCCGAGCCGGTCTATCGCAGCGACGGTCTTTGCCGCCGACGCGTTCGGGGTGACGAGCGCGACCAGGTGATGCGGTAGGCGGTATAGGTCGCCGGGCGCGATGTTGATGCGCGCGATCAGCGTGCGGAAAAAGATCGGATCGCCGATATGCGGAATGGATGAGAGATCGATGACGATGGCCGTCAGATCCTCATGCTCACGCTCCGCGCTTTCGACGATCGCCAGTAGTTCCGCTTCTTGGGTGCGCATCGGGTTTCCGCAATTGGCCTGCTGGGCAGGAGTCTGCCCGATCAGCGCCTTGTCTGGCAATCGTTGCGGTACCCGGATGCGCTTATGTCATTCGACCAGCGTGAAGTCTGCGGTCAATTTCAGATCCTTGCCCGAGAGATTGTCGCTCAGAGTGACGCGCAGCTGATAGTCCCCGGCCGGAGCGTCGCCGGGAAGCCGGAACTGGTGCAGGTCGCGGGCCGAAAGGATGCTGAAGCGCACCGGCGCCGGCCCGACGATCGCCGTCCGGTCCTCGTAGAGCTGCTGTTCGTGACCGTCGGGCAACCGGAGGATCGAGGAAAAGGTCACGTTGGCCTGGTTATCTTCGGAGACCTCCATGCCGTTGAAGGAGATATGCACGAAGATGTCCTCCTGCCGCGAGAACCGGCGCTTCTTGACGACCCGGATGCCGCTGCTGGGGGGCTTTCTCAGCTCCTCAATGATCGAGGCATCGGTCAGCGCGACCATCGCGGAGAAGAGCCCGTCCCGCGTTCCGAGATTGAGCGACTCCAGGCTCGCTTCGAAGCGGGAGACGATGGCCCGCAGCCGGCCGGCGATATAGGGAGGTGCCGTTGCGGTTCGTTCCCGCATCAGACGCTCGACCATGGCGTGCTGCTGCATGTTGCTCCAGGCCGCCCATTCGATGACTTTTTGAAAAGCGAGGTTCAGCCTCGGGTCGCCGGTCGGTCCGTTCGGATCCTCATAAACCTTGAGGATGGCGTCGAGGAACTTCGGATCTCCGGTCGCGAAGAGGGCGGCCCAGAGCATGTCCAGCTGTTTCGGGTGCCTGACCGTCGCGGTTGCGATATGGGGCGGCCTTTTTCCCGGAGGGACCCTGCCTATGATCTCCTGGTAGGCGGGCGGCGCGTAGACGTCGAGGAACTCCATCATCAATGCGGCCAGGACAATGTTCATCAGTCGTTTGCTGTAGGTTGGGCCAATCTCCGCGGCGAGAGCGCCTGGATTGGCCGCGAAGGCCTGACTGAGAAACCCCAGGATCGGAAATTGGGCGTTTTCCCAATCGGTCTCCAGAATCCGCGAGCCTTCGATGCCCGCGAGGAGTTCGGAGATCGAGATCCGTTCCGGGGTGGCGTAGTAATAGCTCAACAGGTTCAGCAGTTTCGCCTGCGAGGCGGTCTTCGGCTCGAAAAGGTGATAGGTCTGGGCTGCGGCCGGAAGAGACACGGCGACCAAAAGCAGGACTGCGCCGGTCAGATGCAGGAAACGGCGGTGCATCTTTCGCATGGTCTGTTTCCCGCCTCTATTTTCCTATGGGTGCGGGCCAGTAAATCATCACAGAAACGCTGTGCCAAATGCGAAGGCTCGTTGCCTAGAGCAGGGCCCGGCCGGCCGCGACAGCCGCAGTGCCGAGCACGACCGCGATCAGGGAATTGGCGCCGATCGCGGAGAGCGCCAGGGTGACGAGCAGCCCGGCCCGTTCCATCCAGCCGATGTTCCAGACGGTCGGGGCGAGAATGGCGACCAGGACCGCTCCCGGGATGGCCGAGAGCCAGCGGGAGACGAAACCGCCTTCCGGGATCCAGCGCATCATCAGAAAGCCGCCGAGCCGGGTGAAATAGGTTACGGCGCCCATCAGCAGGATGGCGATCAGGGCGGTGGTGTCGAAGCTCATGTCGAGGGCGAGGAAATCAGCGGTCACGGAGCAGCCCTCCGACCAGAGAGCCGGCGATCCCGCCGACGATGACGTGCGCGTTTCCGGGGATGAAGGCGTCGGCGAGGATCGCCCCGGCGGCGGCCGTCGCCCACGGCAGAAGCTGCTTCCGGCCGGTCCAGATCGGCTTGATCATGATCACGAAGAAAGCGGGCACCAGCACGTCGAAAGCGAGCGCTTTCGGATCCAGCGCCGCACCGCCGACGGCATGGCCGATCGCCGTGCCGGTGACCCAGGTCGCCCAGAGCAGCATGCCCGAGCCCATGAGCAGCGCCGCGTCGGTCTCGCCCTTGCGCCGTTCGGCGATCGCCATGGCCCAGTTGATATCGGTCAGGAAGAAGAAACTGGCCCAGACCGTCCGGCGCTTCAGCGGGCGGAACCATTCCCGCATGGAAGCGCCCATCAGCAGCATGCGGGAATTCACGCCGAGTGTGGTCAGGGCGATGACGAGCAGGGGCAAGGGGGATTGCCAGAGATCGATGATCGCGACCTGGGAGGCGCCGGCGAAGACCACGCCGCTCATGACGACGGCCTCGAGCCAGCTCATGCCCACGTCGCGTGCGACCACGCCGACCGCGATGGCGAAGAAAAAGCCGCTGATGGCGACATGCCAGATCAGGCTTATGCCGCGGCGCAGCCCGGCGGTTGTGAAGGTCGTTTCCATGTGCATCCCGTCGTTCGAAGGGAAGGGATGCGCGCTCGGCGCCGTTTGCGTCAAACGAGAATTTGTTGCGATGCAATTAGGTGGGCTAAAGCCGCCGGGATCAGCCCGCGAGTTTCTGCATCACCAATGTCGGCGCGTCGTGCCTGACGGCCCGTTCCGCCCGCGGGGTGCGGCCGAAACATTCACGGTAGCATTTGGAGAAATGGCTCGCCGAGACGAAGCCGCAGGCGAGCGCCACCGAGAGGATCGACATGCTGGTCTGGGCCAGTAGCTGGCGCGCGCGCTGCAGGCGCAGATTGAGGTAATAGCGCGTCGGCGTGCTGGATAGATACTTGCGGAACAGCCGCTCGAGCTGGCGCGTCGAGAGCCCGGCCTTGTCGGCGAGCGCGGTCTGGCTCAGCGGCTCCTCGAGGTTGGCTTCCATCTCGGCGATCACCGCGATCAGCTTCGGATGGCTGACGCCGAGGCGGGCGCGCAGTTCCATGCGCTGGTGATCGTGCGGCTCGCGGATGCGGTCGTGGATGAACTGCTCGGAAACCTCGTTCGCCAGCTTGAAGCCGTGCTGGCGCGCGATCAGGTGCAGCATCATGTCGAGCGCCGCGGTGCCGCCGGAACAGGTGAAACGGTCGCGGTCGATCTCGAACAGGTCCGAGGTCACGTCGATTTCGGGGAACTCTTCGGAGAAGCCCCCGAGATTCTCCCAGTGGATCGTGCAGCGCCGGTCTTCGAGCAGCCCCGCGCGGGCCAGCACATGGGCGCCGGTGCAGACCGAGCCGATGGCCGCGCCCTGTCGCGACAGGCGCCGCAGAGCGCCGAAGACCCGGTCGTTCTTGTAGTGATGGGCATCTATCCCGGCCGCGACGATGATAACGTCCGAGTCCTTCAGATCGAAGATCGAGCCGACGGTCATCACCTCGACGCCATTGCTTGCCGGAACAGGCTTGCCGTCCTCGCTGAAGACGCGCCAGTGATAGAGTGTTTTCCCGGACATGCGGTTCGCGGAGCGCAAAGGCTCGATCGCGGCCGTGAACGGGAGCAGCGAGAAGTTCGGCGTCAGAAAGAAATCAACGGTCAGCGGAACATCGTTAGGGTCGTCGAACATTCTTGCTCATACTCTCCGCCGTGCGGGTTTTTTCCGTTCCCCGTTCCGGCCTGGCGCGTGTCGGGAAAAGGATAAAACCAACTGGGGGCTCATGAGCAAATAAAATCAGGTGGGGAAACGTGTTTTCGTGATGCCCAATTTCTTGTGATGACGCGTTTGGAACATAAGGTCGGGAATAGGCGATTTCGAATATGACGCCAGCTTCGCAAAGTCCGGAAATCGCTCGGACCTATAAGGAAATAGGACGCAGGCTGTCGCCACATGGCCTGCTTCTCCGTGGCGGGTTTCATCCCGATGCCGGAGAGCCCGTTCTCGAGTCGGGTAAACCGGTTGCCACATTGCTGCTCGTCGGTCATGTCGGTTCCGGAATGTGGCCGGCATTCGAAGCCGCGCGGCCGGAGGGGGCCGATCCTCTCGATCATTGGAGCCGGGATGTGCTCCAAGAGGTCGGAGCGGCGTTCGGAGCACGTCCGGCCATGCCTTCGGACGGACCGCCTTACTGGCCGTTCCAGCAATGGGCGATGCGTGCCGAACCGGTCTTTCCGTCTCCGCTCGGGATCCTGATCCACCCGGTCTACGGCCTTTGGCACGGCTATCGGGGGGCATTGCTGTTCGAGGAAAGACTGGAACTGCCGACGGTGGTTACCGCGTCCAGCCCGTGCCGCACGTGTCGCGACCGCCCGTGCCTTTCGGCATGTCCGGCAGGTGCCTTCGACGGGGAGGGATATGACGTGGCGGCCTGCCGGGCTCACCTGCGTTCGGGGGCGGGAGAGGACTGCCTCGGTGGTTCCTGTCTTGCCCGCCGCGCCTGCCCTGTCGGCTCGGAATACGTCTACGGGGAGACCCATGCGCGGTTTCACATGGCGGCGTTTCTCGGCGGGTAGGGGCCGGAAAAGAAAAACGGCCGGTCAAGGGACCGGCCGTCTGCTGTTCCGTAAGTGCCCGGTCAGGGCACTTCGGAGATCGATTCCAGCTGGGATTCCGGCGGAGCTGCCGTGCCGCCTGCTTTCGTGACGGCCTGGTCGAGGTCCATCTGCGAGCAAAGCCCGAGCAACACCGGATGCCGTGCCGTGATGTTCTGGGAGTTCCAGTGCGTGCGGTCGCGCACCTTGTTGATCGTGTCCTTCGTGGTGCCGACCAGCTTGGCGACCTGCGCATCCTTCAATTCCGGATGGTGCTTCACGAGCCAGGCGATGGCGTCGGGCTTGTCGCCGCGTTTGGAGACCGGAACGTATTTTGGGCCCTTAGAGCGCGCCTGCGGCTTCGGCAGCGTGCTGACCTGCAGCTTCATCCGGTAGTTCGGGTCTGCCTGCGCCTTGTCGATTTCCTCGCGGGCGACCTGACCGTTCAGGATCGGGTCGATGCCCTGGATCCCGTAGCTCACCTCTCCGTCGGCGATGGCCTGGACTTCCAGAGCGTGGAGGCCGCAGAAGTCGGCAATCTGTTCGAAGCTCAGCGCCGTATTGTCGATCAGCCAGACGGCGGTGGCCTTCGGCATCAGCGGTTGCGCCATGGTTTCTCCTTTGACGGACTGCGTTGCTTACGTCCAGCAAGCCGATCCGTTCGTTCTTGAGTGTTCGAATTGTTCTGAAGGCTGGATATATAGACCAAGATACGAGAGGGTCCAACGATTAGTCGCTGATTCGGGCACGGGAATCGCGTCATTTCACGGGCGGGGCCTGCAACGGACGGAAAGACGGGAGGCATGAGGATGGAATTCGAAGATCTGGAACCGAAGAACAAACTGCGCAAGCCGACCGATCTCTCGAACTGGAACATCGAAGACCTCGAGGCCTATATCGAGAACATGAGGCAGGAAATCTCCCGGGCGGAGGCGATGATCGCCGAAAAACGTTCGGTTTCCTCGGCGGCGGAGTCGCTGTTCAAGAAGTAAACGCCCTTCGTCGCTTCTTGCGGCAGGGCGGCAATCTCTATATCGCAGGAGCGAAGAGAGCACGCATGCAACGGGGATATTTCCATGAAGGGTAAGACGGCACTCGTTACCGGTTCAACCAGCGGGATCGGCGCGGCCATGGCCGCCGCCTTCGCGGCCGAAGGCGCGAACATCGTCATCAACGGTCTTGGCGATGCGGCCGAGATCGAGAAGGGCCGCGCTGCACTGGAAGCCAAATACGGGGTTTCCGCGATGTATCACGGCGCTGACATGACCAGACCGGACGAGATCGAGGACATGGTCCAGAGCGCGGAGAAGCGTTTCGGTTCCGTCGATGTCTTGGTGAACAATGCCGGGATCCAGCACACCGATCCGATCGAGGCCTTCCCGGTTGACCGATGGAACGCCGTGATCGCGATCAATCTCTCCGCGGCCTTCCACGCCATGCGCGCGGCGTTGCCGGGCATGCAGAAGCGCGGCTGGGGCCGGATCATCAATATCGCCTCCGCGCACGGGCTCGTCGCTTCGGTCAACAAGTCGGCCTATGTCGCGGCCAAGCACGGTATCGTCGGCCTGACCAAGGTCGCGGCGCTCGAGAACGCGCAGTCCGGGATCACCTGCAACGCGATCTGCCCCGGTTGGGTGAAGACGCCGCTGGTGGTCGCGCAGATCGAGGCCCGGGCCGAGAAGAACGGCACCAGCCTCGAGAAGGAAACCCAGGCCCTTCTGATGGAGAAGCAGCCTTCCGGGCAGTTCACCACGGTCGAACAGCTCGCCGGCGCCGCCGTGTTTCTCTGCAGCGATGCCGCCAGCAACATGACCGGCACGACCATGACCCTCGACGGCGGCTGGACGGCGCAATAACCGCGCCGATGCAAGACAGGACGGTCGTCGTTACGGGCTCCACCAGCGGGATCGGTGCGGCGCTGGCGGCGGCGTTCGCCGCGGCGGGCGCGAACGTGGTGTTGAACGGCTTCGGCGACGCGGCGGAGATCGAGACGACAAGACGCGGCCTCGCGCAGCGTCACGGCGTGGAGGTGCTCTATCACGGCGCCGACATGACGTTGCCCGAGGAGATCTCGGATCTGATCGTCGAGACGGAGCGCCGGTTCGGCGCCGTCGACGTGCTGGTCAACAATGCCGGGATCCAGCACACCGACCGGATCGAGGATTTTCCGCCGGAAAAATGGGATGCGCTGATCGCGATCAATCTCTCCGCGGTCTTCCACGGAACGGCGGCCGTGCTGCCGGGTATGCGCCGACGCGGCTGGGGGCGGATCGTCAATATCGCGTCCAATCACGGCTTCGGCGGCGGCGTCAACAAATGCGCCTATGTCGCGGCGAAACATGCGGTGCTGGGCCTGACGAAAGTGACCGCGCTGGAGACGGCCGGCTCCGGCATCACCTGCAATGCGATCTGCCCCGGCTGGGTGAAGACGCCGCTGGTCGACCGGCAGATCGAGACGAGGGCGGTGCGGGACGGGCTCGATATCGCGGAGGCGACCTGGCGCTTGCTGATCGAACAGCAGCCGTCCGGCCGTTTCACGACCTTCGACCAGCTCGCGGCCGCGGCCCTGTTCCTCTGCGGCGACGGAGCGGCGAACCTGACCGGCAGCAGCATCACCCAGGACGGTGGCTGGACGGCGCTCTAGGCCCTAAAAACAAACACCCGCCGAGTTTTTCGGCGGGTGATTTCAGCTCTCGCGTTTGAGAGCGCTTAGCAGGCAGACAGGCCGCTCAAGAACTGAGATTGGCCATTTCGTCCTTGATCGCGAGCTTCATGCGTTTGATTTCCGCGATAGCCGCGCTGTCTGGCATGGGTCTGGTGCGTTCCGTCTCCAGGTTGCGTTCCAGAGTCTCGTGTCGTCTCTTCAGCGACTCGATACGCTGTGCTTCGGCCATGCCTAATGCCCTCCTTTCGGATATGCGTGAGAGATCAACTCCAACAATTATAAGGATAGGTATCTTTTAGGGCTTGCGCAACGACCCGGGGTCGGGCATTTTGCGCGGTTTTTTGGTTAATGGACGCAACTCACTGGATTCGCGAAGCAATTTTCTGTCATGAGAACTTCACAAAAAAAGCGGCTGATCGTCGGCATCAGCGGGGCCTCCGGAATCGTCTATGGCATCCGCCTGCTGGAGCTTCTGAGGGCGCTTCCCGAAGAACAAAGGGTCGAGACTCATCTGATCATGAGCCGGGCCGCGGAAGTCACGCTCGCGCATGAAACGGATTTCAAGGTCCGGGACGTCGAGAAACTCGCCGATGTGGTCCATGCCAACAAGGATATCGGCGCGTCCGTGGCCTCCGGATCGTTCCGTTCGCTTGGCATGATCATCGCGCCCTGCTCGATGAAGAGCCTCGCCGAGATCGCGACGGGCGTGACCGACACGCTGCTGTCGCGTGCGGCGGACGTGGTGCTCAAGGAACGGCGCCGCCTCGTCTGCATGGTGCGCGAGACGCCGCTTCATTCGGGGCATCTGCGCAACATGCTCGCGCTGTCGGACATGGGGGCGGTGATCGCGCCGCCGGTGCCGGCCTTTTATGCCAAGCCGGAAAGCATTGCCGCCATGGTGGATCATTCGCTCGGACGGGTCCTGGATCTCTTCGATCTCGACAGCGGAACGGTC
Organism: Nisaea sediminum; assembly: GCF_014904705.1. Classification (NCBI taxonomy): domain Bacteria; kingdom Pseudomonadati; phylum Pseudomonadota; class Alphaproteobacteria; order Rhodospirillales; family Thalassobaculaceae; genus Nisaea; species Nisaea sediminum. The sequence continues at coordinate 63,818 of NZ_JACZCQ010000013.1, read as the reverse complement.
CATCGCTGGCGGGAGAAGGACGAGTCGTGAGCGGCGGCGCAGCATTCTCGGTCCGCCTCCTCGGCGCGCAGGATGCGGCTGCCTTCCTCGCTCTCAGGAAAAGCGCGCTGGAAGTCTTTCCGGCGGCATTCAGCGCCGCTCCGGAGGACGATTTCCTGCAAACGGAATCCGATGCCAGCGCGCTTTTTGCGCGCCGGGAGGACGGAGTCGTTTTCGGCGGCTTTACCGATCGCCTCAAAGGCTGTGTCGGTCTGTTCCGCGAAAAGAAGCTGAAGACCCGGCACAAGGTTCATCTCTGGACCATGTTCGTCGAGCGGGATGCGCGCGGAGCCGGCATGGGGCGGGCGCTGCTCGAGGCGGCGATCGGTCATGCCGGTGGCATGGACGGAGTTACCGACATACATCTTGGTGTTTCGGATCTCGCGCCGGCCGCGCGCGCGCTCTATGAGAGCGTCGGATTCGTCACCTGGGGCGTGGAGCCGAGGGCGCTTAGGATTCAAGGCTCTACGGTTTCGATCCGGCAGATGGTGCTGCCGGTGCGGCGCGCCGGACAGGGCTGACGGTTAGCTTCGAACGAACGGTTCATTGTAACATTTCCGTCGCTTCGCTGACTCCGACTTGACATTTCCTGTGGGGGCATTACCGTCTGCTCCGGGCAAGTTGAACAGGGTGCTCAAAGTCTAAAAAAGAACAAAAAGAGGGGCCGCGCTTCGGCGCGGTCCTTCGATTCTGACCGGCGGTTTCGGGAGCTGTAGGGGCACTCCCGGGGCCGCAAGAGCACCCTTCCGAGCCTTTCTCTCTTGCGTCTCTCCTTGCGTCTGATAAGGCATCCGTCGAAGATCGCGCCCGAACGCGACCGGCGCCCATCAGGGAGGGACAGCGCATGGCTTCCGACGGCAATCTTTTCGGCTTCGACACGCTCGCACTGCATGCGGGGCAGCATCCGGACAGCGATACCGGCGCCCGGGCGGTGCCGATCTACCAGACCACGTCCTACGTCTTCCGCGACGTGGAGCATGCGGCGTCGCTGTTCAACCTGGAGCGCGCCGGCCACATTTATTCGCGGATCTCCAACCCGACCGTCGCGGTGCTTGAAGAGCGTATGGCAGCGCTGGAAGGCGGTGTCGGCGCGGTGGCGACCGCCAGCGGCCACGCGGCGCTGCATCTCGCGATCGCGACCTTGATGGGGGCGGGCTCCCACATCGTCGCTTCCAGCGCGCTCTATGGCGGCAGCCACAATCTCTTCAGCCATACCCTGCCGCGCTTCGGCATCGAGACCACCAAGGTCCATCCGCGCGACATCGAGGGCTTCCGCAAGGCGATCCGGCCGGAGACCCGGCTGGTCTTCGCCGAGACCATCGGCAATCCCGGCCTCGAGGTACTGGATATCGAGGCGCTCGCCGCGGTGGCGCATGAGGCGGGCATTCCGTTGATGATCGATTCCACCTTCACCACGCCGTATCTCTGCCGTCCCTTCGACCACGGGGCCGACCTGATCATGCATTCGGCGACCAAGTGGCTCGGCGGGCATGGCGTGGCGATCGGCGGCGTTCTGGTCGACGGCGGGCGGTTCGACTGGGAAGCCTCCGGCAAGTTTCCGACCCTGACCGAACCCTATGCGGGCTATCACGGCCTCGACTTCGCCGAAGAGTTCGGACCGCAGGCCTTCTGCATGCGGGCGCGGGCCGAGGGCCTGCGGGATTTCGGCGCTTGTCTCTCGCCGCAGAACGCCTTCCACCTGATGCAGGGGATCGAGACCCTGCCGCTCCGGATGGACCGCCATGTCGCCAATGCGCGCAAGGTGGCGGCCTTCCTCGAAGACTCAGAGGCGGTGGAGTGGGTGCTCTATCCCGAACTGGACAGCCATCCGGATCATGAACTTGCGAAGCGCCTGATGCCTAAAGGCGCGGGCTCTATGATCGCCTTCGGCATCAAGGGCGGGCGCGAGGCCGGCAAGACCTTCATCGAGCGGCTCGGCGTCTGGTCCCATCTCGCCAATGTCGGCGACGCCAAGTCCCTGGTCATCCATCCCGCCAGCACCACGCACCAGCAGATGGACGCCGAGATGATGAAGGCGGCCGGCCTTTCGGAGGATCTGGTCCGGCTCTCCGTCGGCCTGGAGGATGTGGGCGATCTGATCGCCGACCTGAAGCAGGCGCTGCGCGCCGCGACCATGCGCAAGGCAGGATAAGTCATGAAGTTCGAAGTTGCCGGCCGCGAGGCCTTCGCGGCGACCGGGGGCCGTCCCTTCGATGGGGCCAAACCGACCCTTCTGATGCTGCACGGGGCCGGGATGGACCATACGGTCTGGTCCCTGCAGTCGCGCTATTTCGCGCATCACGGTTTCTCCGTGCTTGCGATCGACCTTCCGGGGCACGGGCGCAGCGCGGGGCCCGCGCCGGAGACGATCCCGGCGATCGCCGACTGGTGTGTCGCGGCGCTGGACGCGGCCGGGGCGCGCGACGTCGTGGTCATGGGGCACTCGATGGGTGCTCTGGTCGCCCTCGAGGTCGCGGCCCGGCTCGGCGCCCGCGCGAAGGCGCTCGCGCTGCTCGGGTCCGTGCCGGAGATGAAAGTGCATCCGGATCTGCTCGGCGCGGCGCGGAACTCCAATCACGCGGCGCTGGAAACCATGGTGGGCTGGGGCGTCGGGCGCAGGGCGCAGATCGGCGGTCACCGGGCGCCCGGAAGCTGGGTCTCGGGAGCCAGCATGCGGCTGCTGGAGGCGGGCGATTATGCCGTCCTGGCGACCGATCTCGCCGCCTGCGACGCCTATGGCGGGGCGCTCGAGACGGCGGCGAAGCTCTCCTGCCCGGCGTTGTTGCTCTGCGGCTCCGACGACAAGATGACACCGGCCAAGCTTGCCCGGCCGCTTACCGAAGCGCTCCCGAACTGCACGACGAGCGTGCTGCCGGACGCCGGGCACATGATGATGATCGAGCAGCCCGACGAGACCCTCGACGTGCTCGCGGATTTCTTCGGAGGCAAGGCGTGAGCGCGACGGCCGTGACGGAAACCCGGGACCGTTTCCGCTGGTGGCTGGAGATCCCGACCCGCTGGATGGACAACGACGTCTACGGGCACGTCAACAACGTCCAGTACTATTCCTATTTCGATACCGCGGTGAACAGTCACCTGATCCGGGAAGCCGGGCTCGACATCCACAACAGCCCGGTAATCGGCCTCGTCGTCGAGACCCGCTGCCAGTTCAAAAAGTCTCTGGTCTTTCCGGACGTGGTCGAGGCGGGCATCCGGGTCGAGAAGATCGGACGCTCCAGCGTGGCCTATAATGTCGGCCTGTTCCGCGCAGGCGACGACGAGATCGCCGCGCTCGGCCATTTCGTGCATGTCTATGTGGAGCGCGAGAGCCAGACCCCGGTTCCGATCCCGGACCGGATGCGGGCCGCGATGGAGCCGCTGCGCCTGGATCCTTAGTGCCGAGGGACTACTTCGTCCGGGAAATCTTGTAGAGGCCGTCGACGATCTGCTGGCCGATGGCTCCGACCTCGCCCTTCATCTTCGTCGCCACGACCGCCTTCAGGGCATCGACATGGGCCTTGATCGCGTCGATGTCGTTATGTCCGCGCGCGCCGGGTTCGCCGAGTTCGAGATAGCGGTTCATCGAGGTCGCGATCTTTTCCACCATCGGATATCCGAAGCTCGCGCCCTGAGAGCGCAGGTCATGCATGACCGTGTAGATCGTGCGTTCAGGTCCGGCCGGCTCCGTGCCGTCCTGCCGCAGGAGCTCGACGGCCGTGTCCAGTTTTTCGATGCTTTCCTTCGCGGTTTCCGCGAGGTCGATATTGGCGATCGCTTCGGCCAGCGCCGCTTCCGCCTTCTCGATCAGCCTCTCGTCCATGCGCGCCGGCCCGCCGACCAGATCCTTCAGCTTGTTGGGCTGATGAATGACCTCGTAGGAGCCTTTCGGGGACTGGCCTTTCGGGTGGGTGGGCATCGGCTACCTTTCACGAACGGGCGTGGCTGTGGGCTTTCGCAGGAGGGGGTGTCATTCGCGCATCCCTGTCGCGGAGCTCGGCGGCGCGGCGCTCCTCACCGTCGAACGGCTCGACCTTGCGGCGGCGGTCGGGACCGAAATAGTCGTCCGTGCGCACGAAGGGGCGTGGATGTTCGATCACCGCGACGATGCGCTGAATGAGACCGACACCGGACAGGGGCTTGGCGATAAATTCCGTCACGCCGGCATCCCGCGCCATCTCGATCCGGTGCGCCTCGGTGTGACCGCTGACCATGATGATCGGCAGAAATTCGTCGGGACTGTGCGGCGACGTCCGGATCCAGCGTGTCAGCTCCAGCCCGTCCATCTCTTCCATCACCCAGTCGGTGATGATGACGTCGATCTGGTACTCGCTCAGCTTGCGGATCGCATGGTTCCCGTCGCGTGCGTCGACGATGTTCTTGACCCCGATCGCCTGCAGCATCGCGCGCAGCACTTCCCGCATCGGCTGACTGTCCTCGACAATCATGACGGTCAGACGCTGGAATCGCGCTTCGTTGATCGGCCCTAGAGACATGTTCAACCCTGTTTTCCCGGTCCCAATTCATTGAAGTTTCGGGGACCTTCGAAAATCACGCAAAGTTCAGGGAGTTTAGTCGACTTCCGATAGGGAAGGCTATAGTCAGATTGTTTCTCTCTCAATCCAAAGTGGCGAATAAAATTACCAAGTTCCGTATATGGCGATTTATCGCCCTGCTGCAAAAATCCTCTGTCAGAGATGCGCATTGGCACAATATCTGGTATAAAATTTCCCGAGATCGACTAGACTGGGTCAGGCTTAATTTGGCGGAAATCTGCGGTCCGGTAGTGTGAAAATCTGTCCGGGGCTCTTGACTTGGCGCCCGATTCGCAGATTGTTCCGGCCCGCCGGTCCGGTCGGGCAGACGAACCGCCGCGCCGGCAATTCGCAAAAGCCGGACTCCATTGAGGACTGAAGGAAATGGCAGGGCATTCCCAATTTAAGAACATCATGTACCGGAAAGGTGCGCAGGATAAGAAGCGCGCCAAGCTGTTCACACGGCTGATCCGGGAAATCGCGGTCGCGGCGAAGGCCAGCACGGACCCCGCATCGAACCCGCGTCTGCGCTCCGCGATCCAGGCGGCCCGCGAAGCGAACATGCCGAAGGACAATATCGACCGTGTCCTGAAGAAGGCCGAAGGCGGCGGCGAGGACGATAACTACGAGGATATCCGCTACGAAGGCTATGCGCCCGGCGGTGTCGCGATGATCGTCGAGGCGCTGACGGATAACCGCAACCGAACGGCGTCCGAAGTGCGTGCCGCTTTCTCCAAGCATGGCGGGACGCTCGGCGAGACCAATTCGGTCAGCTTCATGTTCGACCGGATCGGGCAGATCAGCTATCCGGCGGACAAGGCGGGGGCTGACGACATGTTCGAAGCGGCACTCGAGGCCGGCGCGGAGAATGTCGAGTCCACCGAGGACGGTCACGTAATCACCTGTGCGCCGGACGAGCTGAGCGCCGTCCGGGAGGCGCTCTCGGAAAAATTCGGTGCGCCGGAAAACGCGGAGCTCACCTGGAAGCCGCAGAACACGGTGCCCGTCGACGAGGGGCAGGCGGAAACCATCATGAAGCTGCTCGCCGTGCTTGAGGACAATGACGACGTGCAGTCGGTCTCGGCCAATTTCGAGATCCCGGACGACGTCATGCGCAAGCTGACGGCGGCGGCCTGATCGCCGTTTTGCGTAAACTGGGGAGATGCTGCTGACATGAGGCTTCTCGGTCTCGATCCGGGCCTCCGTTTCACCGGCTGGGGCGTCATCGACGTGGACGGCAATCGTCTGCGTCATGTCGCCAACGGGACGTTGAAGTCGACGGCCTCCCTGAGCATCGCCGAGAGGCTGCTGGAGCTGCATGACGGCGTGCTTGAGATCATCGAACGCCATCGCCCCGACGAGGCGGCGGTCGAGGAGACCTTCGTCAACAAGAACCCGGAATCGACCCTGAAGCTGGGGCTTGCCCGCGGCGCCGTGCTGCTGGCCCCGGCCAAGAAGGGGATGCGGGTGACGGAATACGCGCCGAACCGGGTGAAGAAGACCGTGGTCGGGGCCGGGCACGCCAACAAGGACCAGATCCAGGTCATGGTGACCAAGCTGCTGCCGGATGCCGCCTTCGAAAGCCCGGATGCGGCCGATGCGCTTGCGGTCGCGATCTGCCACGCACATTTCGCCCAGAGCCGTCATGCCTTCGGCGACTCTGTCGGGGTCTCCCGGATCCGCAAGCAATCCGCGACCGGCGGCTATGAGAAGGCCGTGCAGGCGGCGCTCAGGAAGGAGATGGGGCTGTGATCGCGAAACTGCGCGGGATCCTGGACTCTTTCGGCGACGGCTCGGCGGTCATCGATGTCCGCGGCGTCGGCTATCTGATCTTCGCCTCCAGCCGGACCCTCGGACGCCTCGGCGACCGCGGCGGCGAGGTCTCGGTCCATGTCGAGACCCATGTCCGCGAAGACCATATCCATCTCTACGGCTTCGCCGACAAGGCGGAGCAGGATTGCTTCCGGATGCTGCAGACGGTTCAGGGTGTCGGCGCCAAGGCGGCCCTCTCGATCCTCTCCGCGCTCTCGCCGGACGAGATCATCCGGGCCGTCGCGGCCGGCGACGCCAAGATGCTGACCCGCGCCGACGGGGTCGGGCCGAAGCTGGCCGGGCGCATCGTCAACGAACTGAAGGACAAGGCGGTGAACGTCTCCCTCGGAGCGGACGCCGCCGCGCCGGCAGCCGCCGGAAAGGGCAAGGCGACGTCGAAGGAGTCCGCTGCGGTGGCGGACGCGATCTCGGCCCTCGTCAATCTCGGCTATGACCGCAGCGTGGCCTATGGCGCGGTCCACGCCGCGGCAAAGTCCGCCGGCGCGGATGCCGGGCTTGACCAGCTCATCACCGGCGGTCTGAAGGAGCTCGCCTCGTGAGTGCCTGGGAAGACGAGGAGGGCGGCCGCCTGGTCGATGGGGAGCGCTCCGTCGAGGATACCCCGGAACGGGCGCTCCGGCCGGTCACGCTCGACGATTTCGTCGGCCAGAAGCAGAGCCGGGAAAACCTCAAGGTTTTCATCGAGGCTGCCAAAGCCCGCGAAGAAGCGATGGATCACACGCTGTTCTTCGGCCCGCCCGGTCTCGGCAAGACAACGCTGGCGCAGATCGTCGCCCGCGAGCTCGGGGTGAACTTCCGTGCGACTTCGGGTCCGGTGATCGCAAAGGCGGGCGATCTCGCAGCGCTTCTGACCAATCTGCAGGCCCGCGACGTGCTCTTCATCGACGAGATACATCGCCTTAATCCTGCCGTAGAGGAAGTGCTCTATCCCGCCATGGAGGACTTTCAGCTCGACCTCATAATCGGCGAGGGGCCGGCCGCGCGTTCGATCCGCATCGATCTGCCACCCTTTACGCTGGTGGCGGCGACCACGCGCTCCGGCCTGATCACGACGCCGCTCCGCGAACGCTTCGGCATTCCGTTGCGGCTGCAATTCTACACCCCGGAGGAGCTGCAGAGCATCGTCATGCGCGGTGCGTCCCTGCTCGGCATGAACCTGCTGCCGGACGGTGCCACCGAGATCGCAAACCGGTCCCGCGGCACGCCGCGCGTCGCCGGGCGCCTGCTGCGCCGGGTGCGCGACTTTGCGGCAGTCGCCGGGGTCGAGGAGATTGGCCAGAAGGCGGCCGACGGCGCGCTCAACCGGCTCGATATCGACGAGCGCGGACTGGATGCGATGGACCGGAAATATCTGCGCTGCATCGCCGAGAATTACGGCGGTGGACCGGTCGGGGCGGAAACACTGGCCGCCGCGCTTTCCGAACAGCGCGACGTGATTGAGGAAGTGATCGAACCCTATCTGCTCCAGCAGGGCCTGTTGCAGCGGACACCGCGCGGCCGGGTGCTGTCCGAGGCCGCCTACCGCTATCTCGGTCTTGCCGCGCCGAATCGCACGCCGGCCGAAGTCGCGCAGATGACCCTGCTCGAGGACGATCCCGAGGGGTGCGATGTCTGAGCGCAAGTCGATGCCTGCGGTGACCTCGTTCACGGCGGATGGCGCCCATGTGCTCCGCGCCCGGGTCTATTACGAGGACACGGATGCCGGCGGCGTCGTCTATCACGCCAACTACCTGCGCTTTGCCGAGCGCGGTCGGACGGAATATCTCCGAGATCTCGGTATTTCCCAGTCGGAACTTTCCGATGCTGAAGGCGTTTTTTTCGTGGTTCGGCGCAGTGTCATCGATTTCCGCCTGCCGGCCCGTCTGGACGATGCGCTCGAGATCGCGACGCGGATCGCGGAGACGAAAGGCGCCTCCTTCGAGGTGGAACAGGAAATCAGAAAAACGGGAACTGACGGCCATCTGGTTCGGGTCGCAAGCACGATCGCGTGCATCGACGCCAAGGGCCGGCCTGTCAGGGTCCCGAAATCGGTCCGGGAAAAACTGGACCGTCCGATCATGGCTGGGACGAACCAGGAACCGCCGAAGGCGGACGTTCAGAAATCCGGGGATTAGCATCTAGATGGAACAGACAGTCGTCGACACCGTAGCGCTTGGGGGTACGGCCGCCACCGACATGAGCATCTGGGGCCTCTTCCTGGCCGCGGACTGGATCGTGAAGACCGTGATGGTCATCCTGATCCTGGCCTCGGTCTGGAGCTGGGCCATCATCGTCGACAAGACGCTGAAGCTGCGCCGTCTCTCCAAGGCGGCCGAGGATTTCGAGGAAAGCTTCTGGTCCGGCGGCTCGCTTGAGGACCTTTATGACCGGATCGGCGGGCAGCCCGGCGATCCGATGACGGCTGTGTTCTCCGCCGCGATGCGGGAATGGCGCCGCTCGGCCGCCAAGGGGCTGACCTCCAAGGGTTCGGAGATCCGGGCGAGCCTGCGCCAGCGCATCGAGCAGGTGATGCAGCTTTCGATCGGCCGGGAGATGGACCGGCTGGAAAAGCACATGACCTTCCTTGCCTCGGTCGGCTCGGTCGCGCCCTTCGTCGGCCTGTTCGGCACGGTCTGGGGGATCATGAACAGCTTCCAGTCCATCGCCGCGACCAAGAACACCTCGCTCGCGGTCGTCGCGCCGGGGATCGCCGAGGCGCTCTTCGCCACCGCGCTCGGTCTGATCGCCGCCATCCCGGCGGTCATCGCCTACAACAAGATCTCGACCGACCTCGGCCGTTTCGCAGGCCGTCTGGAAAGCTTCTCGGCCGAGTTCGCCTCGATCCTCTCGCGCCAGCTCGACGAGGGGGGCTGAGCCATGGCCGCTTCCATGATCGGAAACGGGCGCGGAAAGGGGCGGAACCGCTACCGCCCGCTCAGTGAGATCAACGTGACCCCGCTGGTCGACGTGATGCTCGTGCTGCTCATCGTCTTCATGGTGACGGCGCCGCTGCTCACCGTCGGCGTGCCGGTGGATCTGCCGAAGACCGAAGCGGCCCAGCTCACCGACGAGGTCGAGCCGCTGGTGGTCTCCGTCAATGCGGAGGGCGTGATCTTCCTGCAGGAAACCGAGGTGCCGCGCGAAAACCTGGTGCCGCGGCTGAACGCGGTCACCGGACAGCGACCCGACGTGCGTATCTTCGTGCGCGGCGACAAGGCGATCCAGTACGGCACGGTGATGGAAGTGATGGGGCTGATCAGTGCCGCCGGCTTCACCAAGGTCGCCCTGCTTGCCGAGATTCCGGACACGATGAAGGGAACGCGCTGACACCATGCGCACGGGGCTCACCATATCTGTCGGCCTGCACGCGGCGGTCTTTGCCATCGCCTGGTTCGGCCTGCCCCAGCTCCGGAACGACGACATCCTTCCGGAGCAGCTGGTGATCGTCGATATGGTACCGATCACCGAGGTGACGAATACCCCGACCGTGACGGCCGAGCCTGAAAAGCCCAAGGAGCCGGAGCCCGAAACGCCGAAGCCCGAGCCGAAGGAAGCTCCGCCTCCGCCGCCTCAGGCCGAAGCTCCGCCGCCTCCGCCCCCGCCCGCCCCGGCGCCCGAGCCAGCACCGAAACCCGTCGCCGAGGCCCCCGAGCCGGAACCGGCGCCGGTTCCGAAGCCTGCACCTGCAAAGGAGCCGGAACCGGAGAAGGTCGCCCAGGCGCCGCAGCCGGCGCCCAAGCCGCGCCCGAAGCCGCGCGCTCCCGTGCCGGATCCGAAGGACACGGCGGAGAAGCCGAAGAAGGACGACAAGAAGCAGGATTTCTCGCGTCTGCTGAAGACGCTCGAGAAGACCGAGCCGACGGTCGCGGCCAAGCCGAAAGAGGAAGAGAAGAAGAAAGAGGACAAGACCGATCCGCTGAAGGACGTCTTGGCGAAGCTGAACGCGCCCGCGCGCAGCCGCTCCGACAAGGCCTTCGATCCGGAGAACAAGGTCTCCGTCAGCGAGATCGACGCCGTCCGCCGGCAGATCGCGCAATGCTGGAACGTGCCGGCCGGCGCCAAGGATGCCGGGGATCTCTATATCGAGATCGCGCTGCAGATGAACGCCGACGGCAGCGTGCGGGACGCTCGCATCGTCGATCAGTCGCGTCTTTCCCGCGACACTTTCTTCCGCACCGCCGCCGAGAGTGCGCGGCGCGCGGTTCTGAGCTGCGGCAAGCTTCCGCTGCCGCCTGAAAAATACGAGGCATGGAAGACCATCACCATGACCTTCAATCCGAGGGATCTGCTGTGAAGATCTGCGATCACGACCGACTTGAGAGGCCGATCATGAGGTTCGCTGGACTGTCCCGGACTGCCGAATTTTCACCTGCCGCGCTGTTCTGGCGTCTGCTCCTGCCCGCCCTGTTCGCCGCGCTTTGCTTCGCCGGCACGGCACGCGCCGAGCTCCGGATCGATATCACCCAGGGCAAGGTCGATCCGCTGCCCGTGGCGATCGCGGACTTTACCGGTAACAACGGTGAAAGCGCCCAGATCGGCCGCGACATTGCGGCGGTGATCGCGGCAAACCTGGAGCGTTCCGGCCTCTTTGCGCCGATCAGCAAGTCGGCCTTCATCCAGCAGAATGTCTCGCTGAGCGCACTGCCACGGTTCGGTGACTGGCGGATCATCAACGCGCAGGCCCTTGTGCATGGCGCGGTAAGCTTCGAGGCCAGCGGGGCGGTGAAGGTCGAGTTCCGGCTCTGGGACGTCTTTGCGGAACAGCAGATGGTCGCGAATGCCTATACCACGGTGCCCGCGAACTGGCGCCGCGTCGCGCATATCATCTCGGATGCGATCTACCAGCGCATGACCGGCGAGAGTGGCTATTTCGACACCCGTATTGTCTATATCGCGGAGAGCGGCCCGCCGGACCGCCGGACCAAGCGCCTCGCGATCATGGACCAGGACGGCGCCAACAACCGTTTCCTGACTGACGGCCGCGATCTCGTGCTGACGCCGCGTTTCTCGCCGACCCTGCAGGAGATCACCTATCTCGCCTATTACAACGACAAGCCGCGGGTCTACATCTTCAATATCGAGACCGGACAGCAGGAGGTTCTCGGTGATTTCCCGGGCATGACCTTCGCACCGCGTTTCTCGCCGGACGGCAACCGGGTGATCATGAGCCTCGCGCGGAACGGCATCACCGACATCTACACGATGGATCTGGCGACCCGCAGGGTCCGGCGCCTGACCGACAGCCCGTCAATCGATACCTCGCCGACCTTTTCGCCGGACGGCTCGCAGATCACCTTCAACTCCGACCGGGGCGGCACGCAACAAATCTACGTGATGGACTCAAGCGGCGGGAACGTGCAGCGAATCAGTTTCGGAAAGGGGCGCTATGCCACGCCGGTCTGGTCGCCACGCGGGGACTTGATCGCTTTCACCAAAATGGCGGGCGGGCAGTTCTATATCGGTGTCATGCGGCCCGACGGAACCGGCGAGCGTCTGTTGGCGCAAGGCTATCTCGTGGAGGCTCCGACCTGGGCCCCGAACGGGAGAGTTTTGATATATTTCAAGCAGTTCCCATCGGATTCATCCGGTCGTGGTGGCAAAACCAGACTCTATTCCATTGACCTTACAGGGTATAACGAGCGCGAAATTGTCACTCCGGTGGACGCTTCCGACCCCGCATGGTCGCCCTTGATTCCCTGACTGCGGGCAAATATATTGCGCGCGATCGAGCGAATCCGATAACGAGCGGCTATCCCAACGTGTTGAAATCTGTTAAACAACACAAAGGATTGGCGCGTCCAGCTATGAGTCGCAGGGGCACGACCGTTAACTTGGATCGAAGGCTCACTTCCGTGGGGGTGTTTTAGAATGGCTAAGAAGTTTCTTTCAATCGTGGCCGCGGCGTTGCTCGTTGCCGCGTGCTCGACCGACCAGGAGACTGCTTCCCAGTCGGGCGGCGCGGGATCGACTGTGCCGGCTGCGAACCAGCCTGCGACGAGCGCGGCGCCGTCCGGCCCCGTAGCAGGGTCCCGCGAGGAGTTTGTCGCGGAAGTCGGTGATCGGGTTTTCTTCGACTTCGATAAATACGACCTGTCGTCTGAAGCGCGTACGACGCTTGAGCGCCAGGCTTTCTGGCTGCGCAAGTACCCGAGCGTGACGGTCACGATCGAAGGTCACTGTGACGAGCGCGGTACCCGTGAATACAACCTCGCCCTCGGCGAGCGTCGTGCCACCGCGGCGAAGGACTATCTGGTCGCGCTCGGTATCGATGCGGGCCGTATCGCGACCATCAGCTACGGCAAAGAGCGTCCGGTTGCGTTCGGCAGCAACGAGGAAGCCTGGGCCCAGAACCGTCGTGGTGTGACCACCATCAACTAAGGTTCTGCCGGTTGACGTGAATAGGACCGCGCCGGTCTGGGGTTCCAGACCGGCGCGTCGTCTTTTGAGGTGCAGGGCATCGGGTGCGATCAGCCGCATCGATGCCATATTCCTGCTCGAATATCGGGCGATACTGGGCTTTGCGGTAAATCAGAGGCCGGGAGTTTGAAGTATGATCAGGCGGTACGGAGTGCGCGGGTTCTGTCTGTTCGGCGCGGCTGTCGCGATAGCCATGACGTCGATCGGGTCTGCCGCCGCGCAGGATGTGCAGAATCTGCTTAACCGGCTCGACCGGATGGAGCGGGACATGCAGGACCTGCAGCGCCAGCTCTATCGCAACACGCTCTCGACTCCGGGGGCCGGCGGCGCCGGAACCGGGATTACGGCGACACCTGTCAGCCCGGCTCCCATCACCCGCGGCTCCGGGTCCTCCGCCTCTGCGGGGGGCCAATCGGGATCGCTCGACACCAGCTATGCCGCGCGCGTCGAAGTGCGTCTGCAGCAGCTGGAAACGCTGATCCGCTCGCTGACCGGCAAGATCGAGGAGGTCGAGTTCCGCGTCGAGCAGAATTCCGGACGCCTCGACCGGCTGGTGCGCGACATCGATTTCCGGCTGCAGGCGCTGGAGCAGGGCGGCGCGCCGGTTCAGTCCGGCGAACCCCGTCCAGGTGGCGGCGCGATCGCCCAGGCTCCGCAGGCTGAGCCTGCGCCTGTTCCGGGGCAGGGTCAGGGGGTTCTGGGGACCTTGAGCCAGGCCGAGATCAAGGCTGTGGACGAGGGAACGGCCCAGCTGCCCGCACCGGAGGGCGGCGCGGCGGCGAGCAAGCCCGAGGCGGTGGCGAGTGCTCCGTCGGCCGGACAGATCCTCCCGGACGGGACGCCGGAGGAACAGTACAAGCACGCGTTCGCCTATCTGCAGAAGCAGGATTTCGACTCCGCCGAGAAGGCCCTGAGCCTGTTTCTCGAGCGCCACCCGAAGAGCCCGCTTGCGGGCAATGCCATGTACTGGCTGGGCGAGACCTATTACGTGCGCAAGGACTTCCCTCTCGCGGCCAAGACCTTCGCGACCGGCTACACCGATTACCCGGGCAGTTCGAAGACCGCGGACAATCTCTTGAAGCTCGGCTTTTCCCTCGCCCGTATGGATCGCAAGGACGATGCCTGCGTCACCTTCGACAAGCTGAGGGCCGATTTCCCGAATGCGTCGGACAATATCAAGCGCCGGGCGGATGCCGAGCGCAAACGCATCGGCTGCTGATCTCCGGCCCGGACGGCGGGAGAGCGCCGAGATCGGCGTCGCGCCGGTCGGCGAGGACGAGTTCGGCCGGCTGATCCGGGCCGTTGAGCCGGCCTTGACCGACGCGCCACCGTCGCTCTTTCTCGCCGGTGTTTCCGGCGGTGCCGACAGCATGGCCCTCTGCCTGCTCCTTGATCGCTGGTGCCGGGCCAATGGGCACCGGTTCCGAGCCCTCATCGTGGATCATGGGCTGCGGGCGGAGTCCGCGGCGGAAGCCGCCCGTGTGTCCGGCTGGCTGCAAGCCCGCGGTATTGCGTCCGATATCCTCCGCTGGTCCGCGGGCAAGCCGGTAGCTGGCGTTCAGGCGGCGGCGCGCGCGGCCCGGTTCGCGCTCATGACGGGTCGTGCCCGGGAGCTTGGGGCCCGGGGAATTTTCCTCGCGCATCATCTCGAAGACCAGGCCGAGACCATGGTCATGCGGCTTGGCCGGGACAGCGGTCCCGACGGGCTCGCGGGAATTCGGATGCGTCAAATGCACGCGGAATTCCCCGTCTATCGGCCGCTGCTCGGTATTTCGCCGCAGCGCCTCAGGGCCCATTGTGTGACGGAAGCCCAGGCCTGGATCGAGGACCCGAGCAACCGGAACCGCAAGTTCGAGCGGGTCAGGGTGCGCCAGGAGGCGGACGGCCGTCGCGCCGCCGGTCTGGACGCGATGGTGCTCCATCGTGTGGCATCGGTGTTCTCCCGGCTCCGGGATTGGAGCGACGGCACGCTAGCCTCCTTCCTTCGGGAGGCGGGAGAGCTCGATCCGCGCGGTTTCGTGCGCCTCGACCCGATCACGCTCAAGGGGCTGCCCGCGGCCTTGCGTCGCAAACTGCTCTCCGGCCTGCTGCAATCCGTCGGCGGGGGAGGCCATCCGCCGCGTGGGGAAAGTCTGGCGCGGCTCGAGCGCTGGGTCTCCGAGGGCGGCTTCTCGCGTGTCACGCTCGCCGGGTGCCTGGTCTGGAGAACGGAAAAGGACGGCATCTGGATCGTGCGGGAGACGCCACGCGGCCTGCGGCCCCGGATTGTCGGGGCCGGCGCCGGGTTACGCTGGGACGGTCGCTTCGACGTCATCTGGCGCGAGGACCGGCCTGCCTGGGTACATATGCTGACCCGCGCGGGCGACCGCCGCCTGCGCCGTCTGCGGCCTCCGGCAGGGTCGGCGCTGGCGCTGCCCGAGAGTGTCCGATGCTCGCTTCCGGCGGTCACCGACCTTGACGGGCGTCTCTTTGCCCCCCACTTTCCGGAGACGTGGACAGATGCGGCGCAGTCGGAAGACGGCCGTCTTCAAATAGAATTTCGTCCCGCCGTACCCTGGGTCGCAGATGCGTTCCGGGCGAGCAGGGATGACAGGGCCGGAGCGAAAGTCTAAGAATGGGCCTCCGGCTGTATAGGAACCCTACCGAGGCACGATCAGCGTGAACAATTTCGGCAAGAATCTCGCACTGTGGATCATCGTCGGCGTCCTGCTCGTCGCGCTGTTCAACCTGTTCAACAGTTCGAACAAGACCGGCAGCTATCCGAACTTCGCCTTTTCGGATTTCCTTGGCGCCGTCGAACAGGGCCGCGTCACCGACGTCGTGATCCAAGGCAACACCATCAAGGGCCACTTCAACGACGGCCGGAACTTCGCGACCTACGCGCCGAACGATCCGGGCCTCGTGGACCGGCTGCGCGAGGGCGGCGTCAGGATTTCCGCGGCTCCGCCGGAAGAGGGCATGTCCGGTCTGCTCGGTATCCTGATCTCCTGGTTCCCGATGCTGCTTTTCATCGGCGTCTGGATCTTCTTCATGCGTCAGATGCAGGGCGGCGGCGGCAAGGCCATGGGTTTCGGCAAGAGCCGCGCCCGCCTGCTGACTGAGAAGGTCGGCCGGGTGACCTTCGACGATGTCGCCGGCATCGACGAGGCGAAGACCGAGCTCGAGGAGATCGTCGAATTCCTGAAGGACCCGCAGCGCTTCCAGCGTCTCGGCGGCAAGATCCCGAAGGGCTGTCTGCTCGTCGGCCCTCCGGGCACCGGTAAGACGCTGCTCGCCCGCGCCATCGCCGGCGAGGCGAACGTGCCCTTCTTCACCATTTCCGGTTCCGACTTCGTCGAGATGTTCGTCGGCGTCGGCGCGAGCCGTGTCCGCGACATGTTCGAGCAGGGCAAGAAGAACGCGCCCTGCATCATCTTCATCGATGAAATCGATGCGGTCGGCCGTCACCGCGGCGCCGGTCTCGGCGGCGGCAACGACGAGCGCGAGCAGACCCTGAACCAGTTGCTGGTCGAGATGGACGGTTTCGAGGCGAACGAAGGTGTGATCCTGATCGCCGCGACCAACCGCCCGGACGTGCTCGATCCGGCCCTGTTGCGTCCCGGCCGCTTCGACCGTCAGGTCGTCGTGCCGAACCCGGATATTCTCGGCCGCGAGCGCATTCTCAAAGTTCACATGCGGAAAGTTCCGCTGGGGCCCGACGTCGATGCCAAGGTCATCGCGCGCGGCACCCCGGGCTTCTCCGGCGCCGATCTCGCCAACCTCGTGAACGAGGCCGCCCTGCTCGCCGCCCGCAAAGGCAAGCGCGTGGTCGGCATGGCCGAGTTCGAGGAAGCCAAGGACAAGGTCATGATGGGCTCGGAGCGCCGCTCCATGGTCATGACCGACGAGGAAAAGGCGCTGACCGCCTATCATGAGGCCGGTCACGCCGTGGTCGCGCTGCACTGCCCGGACAGCGACCCGATCCACAAGGCGACCATCATCCCGCGCGGCCGCGCGCTGGGCATGGTCATGCGCCTGCCGGAAGGCGACCGGATCTCGCTTTCCCGCGCCAAACTCTATGCCGACCTGCGCGTCGCCTGTGGCGGTCGTCTGGCGGAAGAGATCATTTTCGGCGAGGAGCGGGTCACCACCGGTGCCTCCTCCGACATCCGCATGGTCTCCGATATGGCGCGCCGCATGGTCACCGAGTGGGGGCTCAGCGACAAGCTCGGCTTCCTCGCCTATTCGCAGGACCAGCAGGAGGTCTTCCTCGGTCATTCCGTGACCCAGCAGAAGAACGTTTCCGATGCGACCGCGAAGGTGATCGACGAGGAAATCCGCCGGATCGTCGACGAAGCCTATTCGGACGCGCGCCGGATCCTCGTGGACAATCACGACGAGCTCGAAACTCTCGCCAAGGGGTTGCTTGAGTACGAGACCCTCTCCGGCGACGAGATCAAGGCTCTGCTGGCGGGCGAGAGCCTGCACAAGGAGAACAAGGAAGACGGGCCGAAACCGGGCGCCGGACGCCGGTCCTCCGTTCCGACCGGGGGTGCCGAGGGCAAGGGCAAGCCAGGCGGTGGGCTGGAGCCCGATCCCCAACCCGGCGAATAGACCGATGGCCGAAATCCTTCGAGAGGCCGCGCTTCGGCGCGGCCTTTTGCCATCCGGAGCGCGGCTGCGCCTGCGTCCGGATGGGCTGCTCTGGGGCGAGAGTGCCGCGCGCCTTGCCGATGCCGGCGTTGCCCGGCCGCTCGCGGGCGGACCCGGCGCCTTCACCACTGTCGAAATCATTGCGCGCTCGGGCGAGGCGATCCATCTGATCGGACCGGTTCCGCTTGGCATCGCTGCGGAATGGTCGGCCGGAGAAGGTCTCGCGGACGCCTTCGAGGCGGAAATGCTCGCGCTGACAGCGGCGCGCGCACCGCTCTGCGGGTTGCCGCAGGGCCGGCCGCTGGTCATGGGCATCGTCAATGTGACCCCCGACAGCTTCTCCGACGGCGGTGACTTCGCTGAGCGTGACGTCGCTGTCGACCATGCCTTCGAGCTTCTGATGCAGGGCGCCGACATCCTGGATATCGGGGGCGAGTCGACCCGTCCGGGTGCGGACCCGGTCCCGGTCGATGAGGAGCTGCGCCGTGTCGTGCCGGTGATCGAGGGCATCCGCCGCCGCGCGGGAGCCAAACGCCCGGTGATCAGCGTCGATACCCGCCGCCCGGACGTCATGCGTGCGGCTCTCGATGCGGGAGCCGACATCGTTAACGACGTGACCGGGCTCAAAGATCCGGAGAGCCGCCGCATCGTCGCGGAGGCGGGCGTTCCGGCGATGCTGATGCATATGCGCGGCGAACCGCAGAGCATGCAGGGAGAGGCGGTCTACGATTTCTCGCCCCTGCAGGTTCTCGAGGAGATCGAGGCGCGCGTGCTCGAGGCCGAGCGGGACGGCATCGCCCGGGCGCGCATGATCGTCGATCCCGGCATCGGATTCGCCAAGAACGCCAGGCATAATCTCGAGGTTCTGGCCCGGCTCGGTCTGCTCCATGGACTTCGATGTCCGGTTCTGCTTGGCGTCTCGCGCAAGCGCTTCATCGGTCTGCTCAGCCGGGAAGAGCCAGCGAAACAACGGGTTCCAGGCTCCCTCGCGGCAGCGCTCGCCGGGATCGAGCAGGGCGTGCAGATCCTGCGCGTGCACGACGTCGCCGAGACGGCGCAGGCGCTAAAAATATGGGCGGCGGTTGCCGGAGAGCGGTAGACTGCGCCCCGATCGTCAATCGTCACACTTGTTCGGTACTCCATGACCAGATCTCTTTTCGGAACCGACGGCATCAGGGGCACGGCCAACAGCGAGCCGATGACCGCCGAAACCGCGCTGCGGGTGGCCATGGCTGCGGGCCGCCATTTCGTCCACAGCAATGGGGCGCCGAAGACCGGGCACCGGCCGCTGGCCGTGATCGGCAAGGACACGCGGCTTTCCGGCTATATGCTCGAGCCCGCTATGGTGGCGGGCTTTACCTCGATCGGAATGGACGTGGTGCTGCTCGGACCGTTGCCGACGCCGGCGGTGGCGAGCCTGACCCGCTCACTCCGGGCTGATCTGGGCGTCATGCTTTCGGCCTCGCACAATCCCTATCAGGATAACGGCATCAAGCTGTTCGGGCCGGACGGCTTCAAGCTTTCCGATGAGGTCGAGCAGGAGATCGAGGACCGGATCGACCGCCTCGATGCCGGCGATCGGGCGCCGGCGGACAGGCTCGGGCGCGCGCGGCGGCTCGACGATGCCCAAGGTCGCTATATCGAGATCGCAAAGAACACGTTCCCGAAGGGGTTGCGCCTCGACGGGCTGAAACTCGTGGTCGATTGCGCCAACGGGGCGGCCTACCGGGTCGCGCCGCGGGTGCTGTTCGAACTCGGGGCCGAAGTGGTCGAGATCGGCGTGCAGCCGAACGGGACCAACATCAATGCGGGCTGCGGTGCGACCGCTCCGCAGGCGATGTGCAACGCCGTGGTCGAAAGCGGCGCCCATCTCGGCATCGCGCTCGATGGCGATGCGGACCGGCTGATCATGGCGGACGAAAGCGGCCGGATCATCGATGGCGACCAGATCATGGGCCTGATCGCCACCTCCTGGGCCGAGGCCGGAATGCTGAAGGGCGGGGCGCTGGTCACCACGGTGATGAGCAATCTCGGCCTTGAGAAATATCTCGCCGGGATCGGCATCGGCATGCACCGCACCAAGGTCGGCGACCGCTACGTGCTGGAGCAGATGCGCGCCGAGGGGTTCAATCTCGGCGGCGAGCAGTCGGGGCACATGATCATGAGCGATCATGCGACGACCGGAGACGGGCTGATCGCGGCGCTGCAGGTGCTCGCGGTGCTGATTTCCTCCGGCCGGCCGATGAGCGAAGTCGCCTCGATCTTCACACCCTTGCCGCAATTGTTGAAGAACGTCCGTTATTCGGGCGAGCCGCCGCTCGGCACCGATGCGGTGAAGGCGGCAATCGCCGAAGGCGAGGCGCGCCTCGCGGACAGCGGTCGCGTCCTGATCCGGAAATCCGGAACGGAACCGTTGATCCGCGTGATGGCGGAAGGCGAGGACAGCAAGCTCGTCGAGGCCGTGGTGAACGACATCGCACGGGAGATTGAACGTGCCGCAGGATAATTCCGTCGACATGAGCGGTCTGCACGAGATCCGTGGACGCGTGCTGATCTGCGCCGGTTCCGATTCCGGCGGCGGCGCCGGCATCCAGGCGGACATCAAGGCGGTGACCGGGCTCGGCGGCTTCGCCATGACGGCGATCACCGCGCTGACCGCGCAGAACACCGAGGGTGTCCACGACGTCCACGAGGTGCATGAGGAATTCATCCGCAAGCAGATGGAGGTCGTGCTGACCGATCTCGGCGCGGATTGCATCAAGACCGGCATGCTGCACTCGATCCCGGTGATCGAGACGGTGCGCAAGGCGCTGGACGATTTCGCGCGGGACGTGCCGCTGGTCGTCGATCCGGTGATGGTGGCGAAAGGCGGGCATCCGCTGCTCGAATCCCAGGCGCTGGAGGCGATGAAGCGCAAGATGGTGGCCCGCGCGACCATCCTGACGCCGAACATCCCGGAAGCGGCGCTGTTGACCGCGCGCGAGATCAAGAGCCGCGACGACATGCTTAAGGCGGGGGAAGCCCTGCTCAAGCTCGGCCCGAAGCATGTTTTGATGAAGGGCGGGCACATGGAGGGCAGCGAGCTGGTCGATATCCTGATCTCCCAAGATAAGGAACCGGTTGAGTTCCGCGGGCAGAGGATCGATACCGCCCACACCCACGGCACCGGTTGCACCACCGCTTCCGCCATCGCGGCGGGCCTCGCCCAGGGGCTCGGCGTCGAGGAGGCTGTCGCCCGGGCGCGCGACTATGTCCGCAAGGCGATCCTCAGCGCGCCGGGCTACGGCCATGGGCACGGACCGCTCAATCACGCGCATACACTGAAGGCAGGCGTCTGACGGGCTTGAGTCTGTCTGTTACCGGTCCTAGACTTCATTTCATGGTCCGGCCCGGGCCTCCCCCCTCCAACGGGAAAGCATCCGACATGCGGGGCATCTCACTTCTCGGATCCGCTGACCGGGCATGCGCATAAGGAGGGATTGCGATTTCGTCCGCATCAGGAGGTTCCGCAATGAAACTCTCTGCACCGCTTTTCCGCCTGAAACGCCAGGCCCGCCTGCTCTCCCGTGCGGAAGGCATTCCCCTCAACAAGGCGCTCGACCGGATCGCCGTCATTGAAGGCTTCCGAAGCTGGAGCCAGCTTGCCGCCCGGGTCGGGCGGGAGCACCGGCCGGCAGCCGACCTTTACGCGCAACTGGAGCCGGGCGACACGGTTCTGCTCGGCGCGCGGCCGGGTCACGGCAAGACGCTGCTCGGACTGGGATTGCTGCTGGAGGCCGCGAAAACCGGCCGGGGCGGCACATTCTTTACCCTCGATTATCACGAGGAAGATGTCGCCCGGAGCCTTGGATCGTTGGGTGCCGGCGCGTCTGCCGCCAACGCCTTCGCGCTCGATACCTCCGACGAAATCTGCGCCGCGCATATCATCGCGCGGTTGTCGGACTCACCGCGCGGCACGCTCTCTGTCATCGACTACTTGCAGCTTCTGGACCAGCGGCGCACAAATCCTGAAATCGGTGTCCAGATCCGCAATCTGAAGCGCTTTGTCGTCTCGTCGGGACACATTCTGGTGCTGATTTCCCAGATCGACCGTGCGTTCGAGCGGGGCGCCGCCGGCCTCCCGGGACTGGCGGATGTGAGGCTGCCGAACCCGGTCGACCTGACGCTCTTCACCAAGGCATGTTTCCTACATGACGGCGAAGCACGCATGGACACGCGGGAAGTCGCCTAGTCGAGCACGAAGTCCCGATTGGTCAGGCTGTAGCTGTGATGACCGAGGATGCCTTCCTCGGTCATCCGGCCGATTTCATTGCGCAGCGTCCGGATGCGTTCCGGGTAGTTGTCGGCGCCGATCTCCAGCAGGGAATTCAAAGGATCGGACGCGGCAAGCGCCTGTTCGATCACACTGCTCTTCGCCCGGCCCTGATGGCGGATGTCGGCGACAACAATGCAGACGCTGTCCTCCGCTCCGTCCAGATCGTAGCGCCGCGCATAGTCGGCGAACTTCTGCCGCTGCTGCTCGATCGTGAAGACCACCTGGGTCGCCCTGTTGTCCGCGCTGTTTTCCGCCCAATGGACGAATTTCGCCGCGATCTCGGCTTCCTGCTCGCCGACCTTGTCCGCGTCGGGATTGAGGTAGTTCATCAGCGCTTCGCTGCTGCTCCTGTCCTCGATCTGCACCGTGCCGTCCGGCGTCTTCTGCGCGACATGTCCTCCGGCGAGCGTCAGATCGGGAAAATAGAACGCAGCTTCCGGCAGCAGCAGGAAACGGCGCAGCAGAAGCACGAAATTCTCGTCCGGCTCGTGTGCGGCTTCCTGATAGAAGCCGAAGGTGAAGGCGGCGCGGTCATAGGTATTGAGGCAATGGAAACTGCCCTGACTCTCGCATATCGCCGTGGGCGTGATCACGTCCGCCCAAAAACCGAACTGCTCGCGGTAGTCCTGCGGCGCAAAGACATTGGTTCCCGGCGTCGTGTTCATCAGGCCGCGGCGCTGCTGGTAGGAAACGTCGCTGCCGACGAAGAACTCGGCGCCGCCGTTCACCTGCGCGAAATAGCGCTGTCCGTCGATCCTGAGCGTCACCTCCGCCGGCCGATCGATCTTTTGCTGGGCGCCGGCAATCCGGGTGGTGACGGAGACCCTTTCCGTCGGGCTGTTTGCAAACGGCATCACGATCAGGGTGCGTCCGGCATATTCCGGCGTAATCGAAAAATCGAACCGGGGTCCCGCATTCATCGCGCGGGCCACGCGGACGCCGTCGCAACGCACCTCCCAGTTGATCAGGGCAAGATCGCTTTCGGAAGGGGCCGGCTGGTTGAAGGCGGTCGCCGTGTAACGCGCGACGGAACCGACCTCCGCGGTTGAAGGGCCGTCGACGGCTGTGACAAGCAGCAAGGCGGTCTCCAATCGTTTAACTTTTCGTAGAATTTTGTCTTGAAGTACTATCCGGTGACGCGATTGGCCAGCTTTTGATTGTCCCCGCGTGGTCGCGCTACCGACACTTGGTGTCGCCCGCAAGCATAGAGGTAGGACGTTTGCACCGTACTTGTTGTGAGAAAGCTCGGATCCCGGGCGGTTTTCGCGTGGAGGCGATATGGCCGAAGAAGACGATATCGTTCTGTCGGAACTGGACGACGAAGAACTCGTGCAGCAGATGCACGACGACCTTTATGACGGCCTGAAGGACGAGGTCGAGGAAGGCGTCAACATTCTGCTCGAGCGCGGCTGGACGCCCTACAAGGTCCTGACCGAGGCGCTGGTCGAAGGCATGCGGATCGTCGGCATCGACTTCCGAGACGGCATCCTCTTCGTGCCCGAAGTTCTGATGGCGGCCAACTCCATGAAGGCCGGTATGACCATCCTGCGCCCGCTGCTCGCCGAGACCGGCGCGCCGCGGATGGGCAAGATGGTGATCGGTACGGTCAAGGGCGACATCCACGATATCGGCAAGAACCTCGTCTCGATGATGATGGAAGGCGCCGGGTTCGAAGTGATCGATATCGGGATCAACAACCCGGTCGAGAATTATCTGGCGGCGATCGAGGAGCACAAGCCGGACATCCTCGGCATGTCGGCGCTTCTGACCACCACCATGCCCTACATGAAGGTCGTGATCGACACCATGAAGGAAAAGGGCATCCGCGACGATTACATCGTCCTCGTTGGCGGCGCGCCGCTGAACGAGGCCTTCGCCGAGAATGTCGGTGCGGACGGCTATTGCCGCGATGCGGCCGTCGCGGTGGAGATGGCGAAGAAGCTGATCGCCGAGCGCGACCGCTCCAATTCGGCCGCCATGGGCGTCAGCTGAGCGGGGCGGCGATGGCCGCTCCGACGACAGAGCAAGCAATGCCGCGGGCCCTGGTTGTGGCCTGCGGCGCGCTCGGGCGCGAGCTGGTCGCCCTGAAGGAGGCGACCGGCTGGGACGCGCTCGACATCACCTGCCTGCCCGCCATCTGGCACAATCACCCGGAAAAGATCGCACCCGGCCTCCGCCGCAAGCTGAAGGCAGCGTCAGGCTATGACAGCGTGTTCGTCGCCTATGGCGATTGCGGCACGGGCGGCGAGGTCGACGCGGTGATCGAGGAGTTCGGCGTCGAACGGATCGCAGGGCCGCACTGCTACCAGTTCTTCATGGGGACAGACGAATTCACCCGGATGACGGATGCCGATCCGGCCCGGTTCTTCCTGACCGATTACCTCGTCCGGCACTTCGACCGGCTGATTGTGAAAGGTCTCGGCCTTGACCGGTTCCCGGAGCTCCGGGACATGTATTTCGGGAATTACACAGCACTGGTCTATATTGCCCAGACGGAGGACGAACGCCTGAAGGCGAAAGCGGCACAGGCCGCCGAACGGCTCGGCCTGGCCTTCGAATACCGCTATTGCGGATATGGCGAGCTGCAGACTTTCATCGAAGAAGCCCGGAACGGGCGCATCGAAACCGCCCGGCAGGGGCACTGAACGGAGCGGACAGATGGCGCATCTCATCACCGTCTACTGGCGGGACATTCCGGCCCAGGTGATCGCCGAGGAAGGCCGCGGACGGCGCCGGAACCAGGCCAAGGTCGAGCTTCCGGTGCGCTTCATCCACGCCATCGACATGGCGGCGATGCGCGATGGCTCCGAGGACGAGGATGCTTATCTGGCGGGCTGGCGCCGCTCCGACCCTGTCGAATGCGGCGCCGAGCTCGAGGCCGAGGCACAGGCCGCGGCCGAGGCACTTGAGGCCGAGTATGACGGTGAGCGCCTCAAGGCGCTCATCGCCAATGGAGGCAATGCTCCGGGCTAGGGCCGGATGTATTTGTAGCCGTCTTCCTGAAGTTCGAGCAGCTGGACCACGCCTGACGGGACCATCTGGGCCTCGCTCAGGATCGGAACTTCCTTGCCTGATGCCGCCGCCATCTTCTTGCGCGTGTTCATGCAGGCCGAGAAGGTGAGGTCCTCGTTCTCAAGGCTCATTGTCGCTATGCGGTCTTTGACCGGAGATGTGTCTGCCCGGAGCATGTGAAGCCCTGGACCATAGGCGACCAGCTCGATGACGATCTTTTCGCCCTTGTCTCCGTAGTGCTTTTTCAGGTTCTGGATATTGTTGAGTGCAAGGTTCATCACCTTGGGGTCGTCCTGGTCCACATGCACGGCGAGATGGCGGACCTTCTCGCTGCCGGACGCGGGCGAGGCGGTGTTGAAAAAGGCAAGGACAAGTAAGGCGCAGACGAGCGCCGCTGATTTTTTCATAATTTCCTCCCGTCAGGCCGCCGCTTGGTTTGACGCGTGCAGCGGTCCCGTAAAGGAATATTACATTCAAAAAATCTGATGTTTGAATGATTAAATTGTGAGTTCCTATTTCTCGCTCTCGACGAGGCCCCTGACGAAGAGCCGCTGCAGGAACACCACGACCAGGACCGGCGGTGCCATGGCGATCAGCGATGCCATCATCGCGAGGTTCCATTCCGGCACCGCTTCGGGTGAGGGCATCAGCTTGGCGATGCCGATCACGACCGTCGAATAGGCCGGATCCGTCGTTACCAGAAGCGGCCAGAGATACTGGTTCCAGCCATAGATGAAGAGGATGACGCAGAGCGCGGCAATGTTGGTGCGCGAAAGCGGCAGCAGGATGTCGGCAAGGAAGCGCATCGGTCCCGCGCCGTCGATTTTCGCCGCCTCGCACATCTCGTTCGGCACGGTGAGGAAGAACTGGCGGAAGAGGAAGGTCGCGGTGGCCGAGGCGATCAGCGGGAAGATCAGCCCCGCGTAGGAATTGAGCAGGCTGACCTTCACGTCGAACGTCACCCGCTCGCCGGCGATCCAGGACGCAAGATCGTCGAGCCGCAGCAGCTCGCCGAGCCAGAGGAAGGGTGTCAGCGCGTTCGCCGCGACCTCGTAGGTCGGCACGATGCGGACCTCGATCGGCAGCATCAGCGACATGAAGATGATCCAGAAGGCGGTCATCTTGAAGCGGAAGTCGAAATAGACGATGGCGAAGGCGGAGAGGATGGAGATCGCCACCTTGCCGATGGTGATGCCGACCGCCTGGACCGCCGAATTGAAGAGCTGCAGGCCGAGATCCGCCCGGCTCCAGGTCTCCTGCAGGTTGGCCAGCAGCTGGTCGCCGAAGAACATCGGCATCGGCAAGCCGTTCACTTCCTGCGGCGTCAGGGTGGCGGCCACGAGCGCGACATAGATCGGGAAACCGGTCACCAGGATCCCGAGGATCAGGAGGAGGTGGGTCAGGACGTCGAGGATGGGGGTGCGTTCGGTCATCGGATCAGCCCGCGTAATGGACACGCCGCTCGAGGAAGCGGAACTGGAAGACGGTGAGGGCGATAACGACCACCATCAGGATGATCGACTGCGCCGCCGAGGCGCTGAGATCGAGGCCGATGAAGCCGTCGCGGAAGACCTTGTAGACGAGGATCGTGGTGGCGTCGCCCGGACCGCCCTCGGTCGTCACGTGGATGATTCCGAACGTGTCGAAGAAGGCATAGACGACGTTCAGCACGATCAGGAAAAAGGTGGTCGGCGAGAGCAGCGGCAGGATGATGTCGCGGATCCGCCGGAGCGGCCCCGCCCCGTCCATCGCCGCCGACTCGATCACCGCGCGCGGGATCGATTGCAGGCCGGCGAGGAAGAAGACGAAGTTGTAGGCGACCTGCTTCCAGGCGGCGGCGAAGACCACCAGCGCCATGGCGTCGAAGCTGGACAGCTCCGGGTTCCAACCCCAGTCGAAGAGCTGCTTCAGGGCGAAGGCGACGACGCCGGAATGCGGATCGAGGGTGAAGGTCCAGAGCGCGCCGGCGATGGCGGGGGCGACCGCATAGGGCCAGATAAGCAGGATGCGGTAGGCGTCGGTTGCGCGTAGCACCCGGTCGGCGAAGAGTGCGAAGAGCAGGCCAAGGCCGAGCGAGAGCGCGGTGGTGAGCGCGCTGAAGACCACGGTGACCCAGATGGCCTTGTGATATTCCGGCTGGCTCAGCATGTCGGAGAAGTTTTCGAACCAGACCCACTCCGAGTAACCGCCGAAGGGCGAGGCGAGGGTGAAGGCCTGGTAGAGCGCCTGCGCCGCCGGCCAGAAGAAGAACCAGGTGAGGATCAGGAGCTGCGGGAAGAGCAGCAGGTAGGGCAGCCAGCGCCCGTCGAAGGTGACCCGTCGCATGCGAACCGTCCGGAAACTGGATGAGGAAGCCGGGGCGGCGGGATGCCGCCCCGGTCGTGATGGCGGCCGTTATTCGACCAGCATCGGATAGAGGTCTTCGGCGGCTCGAGAGTTCTGCTTCTCGAACCGGCGCAGGATCTCGTCGCCGCGACGGACGGCACTGGCGAAGGCCTGCTCGACAGTCTGTTCGTTCGCCCAGACCTTGCGCAACTCGCCCTCGAGAGCGATGCGGACATTCTCGAAATTGCCGAGCCGCGGGACGCGGGCGGCCGGATGCGGATTGTCGCCACCGCGCAGCAGCTGGATCACCGCCAGTTCCTTGGTTGGATACTGGTCGTAATAGCCCTCGGCCTTCAGCTCATTGTAGGCCTGCTTGGTGATCGGCACGTAGCCGGTCTTCTTGTGCCAGTATTTCTGGATCTCGACCGAGGTCAGCGACTTGAAGAACTCGACGACACCCGCGTATTCCTCGTCCGAGAACCCCTTCAGCACATAGAGCGCGGCCCCGCCGATGGTGGTGTTCACCGGGGTGGTGCCGGCCTCGTAGGGCAGGTGGGCGGCGGTCCAGTTGAACTGGTTGCCTTCCATGGTGGCGTGGCTCGCGGTGGAGCGGATGTGGAACAGGCAGTTGCCGGCCTGGAAGTTCTTCAGCCCGCCGCTGCTCCAGTCGGTCTGGGATTCGGCGCCGAACTCGGCGAGGCCTTCGTCCAGCCAGCGCTTGATCCGCTTCATGTGGTTGATCGCGAAGCCGTTCGGCTCGTCATAGACCAGCCGCGCGCCGAGCCCGTCGAGACCGTTGTTCTTGGTCGCGTAGAACTGCTTCTGCTGCGCCATCGGGTTCTCGAGATCGCCCCACATGCCGGCATAGAAGGCATAGCCGCAGGGCTTGCCGCCGCGCGGGATCTCGACGCCGGAGGCCTGCACCTTGCGGATCTGGTCCTCCATGTCGTCCCAGGTCTTCGGCAGCTCCGTGAGGCCGGCGGCGTCGAACATGTCCTTGTTGACGTAGAGGATCGGTGACGAGCTGTTGAAGGGCATGCCGAGCAGCTTGCCGTTCGGGTCGGTATAGGTCGCGGTCACCGGCGAGAGATAGTCGGTCTTGGTCAGCGCCGCGCCGTGCTGGGCCATCAGGTCTTCCGCCGGAACGATGGCGCCGGAGAGCATCAGGGTGATGACGCCGGTCTCGTTGTTCTGGAAGAAGTGGGGCTGCTCGTCGGCGCGGATCGCGGCGATGGTCTGGGTCAGCAGGTGGCGGTAGCGGCCTTTCCAGGTCGCGACGATCTCGTACTTGTCCTGGCTCTCGTTGAAGCGTTTGACGATTTCGTCCACGCCTTCGCCGAGGCCGCCGCTCATCGCGTGCCACCAGTTGATCTTGATGCGCTCGGCCGACGCATCCGCCGCGCCGAACGTAACGGCCGCGGCGAGCATGCCGGCAAGCCAGAACTTGTTCCGCTTCATGACTAAATCTCCCTGAAATCAGGGGCGCACAGATTGCCCCAGCATGAGTGTCGCAAAGCCCCGTGTGGGTCTTTTGGAAGAAGGTTGAAGGTCCGGAGTCCTTCTTGTTGCGGTTCCGGGACTCTAGGCCGCGACCTCGTCCCCGAGTGCCTCGACTCCGGCATATGCGGGATGATCGAGGCGCCGTCCGGTCTCCCGGTCGAAGAGATGCGTGTGCTTCGGCAAGACGGAGAGGCCGATATCGTCGCCGATCCGCCAGTCCCCTGACTCCTCGACAGCGACATTGCTCACCATCCGTCCGTTCGGCGTTTCGAGATGAACCAGCCGGCTGGCACCAAGCTCCTCGATCAGGGTGATATGGCCGGAGAGGTCGGCGTCGGCCCGGTCCGTGACGGGACGAAGATGTTCCGGGCGGAGGCCGAGGCTGACCTTCTCACCGTCCCGGGCGCCGTCGAGCGTACCGGATTCGATCCGGGTGCCGTCCTTGAGGCGGACCGCATACCCGCCGGCATGCGCCTCCAGCCTGCCTTTGAGGAAGTTCATCGCCGGCGAGCCGATGAAACTGGCGACGAAACGGGTCGCCGGCCGGTTATAGACATCGACCGGCCGTCCGACCTGCTCCACCAGGCCCGCGTTCATCACCACGAGGCGGTCGGCCATGGTCATGGCCTCGACCTGGTCGTGGGTGACGAAGACGCTTGTGGCGCCGAGGGTGCGGTGCAGCTGCTTGATCTCGACCCGCATCTGCACCCTGAGCGTGGCGTCGAGGTTGGAGAGCGGTTCGTCGAACAGGAAGACCTTCGGCTCGCGCACGATCGCGCGGCCCATGGCGACGCGCTGGCGCTGGCCGCCGGAAAGCTGGTTCGGGCGGCGGTGCAGCAGCTCGCCGAGACCGAGAATGCCGGCCGTGCCGGCGACCCGCTCCTTGATCTCCGGCTTCGGTACTTTTGCCAGCTTCAGCGAGTAGGCCATGTTGTCGAAGACCGACATGTGCGGGTAGAGCGCGTAGTTCTGGAACACCATGGCGACGTCGCGTTCCTTCGGCGCCAGGTCGTTCACGATCTTGTCGCCGATGGCGATCTCCCCGCCGGTGATCGCCTCGAGGCCCGCGATCATCCGCAGCAGGGTGGACTTGCCGCAGCCGGAAGGGCCGACGATGACTACGAATTCGCCCGGCTCGAAGACCGCGTCGAGCCCGTGCACGACCTGGGTCTCGCCGTAGGATTTCCGCACCGCTTTCAGTTCGATCGTCGACATGCACCGCCCCCAACAGAAAATATGTCAGGAGCCCAGCCTATGCGGCGCGTGTGAGCGGAACGGCGACTCAGGTGTATCGATTCGGTGAACTTAAGATTGCAGTTCCGATATGCGTTTAAGTTCAAGCGATTGGGCGCGTCGTGTGACGAACATCAGGTCATTTAGGGTTGACCTCCCTAACGGCACGGGATCACGGAATGAGCCGTGCAGCGCGATACCGGTCGAACAGGTCGATGAACATCTGTTCGGACTTGATCACCGCATGAAAGCCCGCGAGCCGCGCCTTGGTCGTGTCCGAGACGATGTCCCAGGTCGGAGCGAACACGTAGTCGGCATAGGGCCAGAGCGCGATGTCGCTGTAGGGCGTCGGGGCGAGCCCGTGCCTCTCGACGATGCGGTTCCAGACCGGCTCGTGCTCAGCCATGGTTTCTGACAGCGAAATGCCGAGTGGCGGCCCGGCCTCCATGCCGAAATAGGCGGCGAAGCGCTGCCACATGTAACGCCAGCGGAAGATGTCGCCGTTGGTGATGTTGAAGGCTTGGTTGGCGGCCTCCGGCGCGCCCGCCATCCAGACGATGGCGCGGGCGAGGTGCTCGGAGTGGGCGCATTCGGCAAGGCAGTCGAAGGCGGTCTCCGTGCCGGGAAAACTGAAGGGGCGGCCGAGCTCCTTCATGATCGCGGCATAGGCGGCGAGGACCGAGACGAGGTTGCGCGCCTTGCCGGGTGTGAAGCCGAAGACGAGCGGCGGACGCACCGCGCTCCAGCTCCAGGGCACGTCGAGAGCGGAGATCCAGTCCTGCTGGTCGAAATAGAAGTTCGGCACGGGCGCCCGCGGATCGTCCTCCTCGGCTGGCGTCTTGTAGGCGCCGAGATGGTTTCCGTAATACTTGGTGCCGTGCACGAGATTGACGTGCTCCAGGCCGGGTGCGGCGGCGGAAATCGCTTCCACCGCGTTGACCAGCATGGCGAGATTGTCCTCGACCGACTCGTTCCCGCCCTCGCCGTGCGGCGCACGCCCGGCATAGAAGACATGGGTGATGTCGGAGAGTTTTTCGGCCTTGGCGCGGCAATCCTCTGGGTCGAGCATGTCCATCGGGACATGACGTATCGGCAAATCCGTCCGGAGCTGTTTCCGGCTGACACCGGTGACTGCGTGGCCCTCCGAGATGAGCTGGCGGCAGATCGCGCCGCCGACCATCCCGCTCGCCCCGAGTACCAGGGCGTTCATCCTTGGCATCCGCCTTCCTCCCCTTTTCTCCGACTGCACACCGCGGAGGATATCTGCGGCAAGGGGATTTCCGTTTTTGGGACGCGGGGAGTCCGGATCAGCCCATCCGTTCGCCGGCGCGGACCGGCCCGGGCAAGCGGTTCTCCGGCGGCGCCAGCGGGCAGACCCAGTCCGGAGAGTGATAGCAGGAGGGGTGGTAGGAGAAGTTGAAATCGAGGATCAGCCGTCCGTCATCGGTCTGACCGAGATCGGCACCCTTGATGCTGTCGAGCACGTAGCGTCCGCCGCCATAGGTCTCGTTCCCGCTGGTGGCGTCGGTAAAGGGCAGAAAGGTGCCGCCGCCATAGCCCTCGATCCAGTATACGGTCAGCTCGCCTCCGAGTTTCGACGCGAGACCCCGTGTCCGGGCGAAGGGCCGGAGTGCGATGTGCCCGTCGGCACCGATCTCTCCGGCAAGAACCTCTTTGTCCTCCGGCTCCTCCAGCGCGACTTCGAAGCGCATTGCGGGATCGTAGTCGAACAGTGGGATGGAGCCGAAGGCGCCGCGCCGGTCCCGTTCGATGGGGGACTGAGCATGCTCGCAGAACAGTGCGTCCCGCGTCTGCCGCCAGAGCTTCCAGGCCGCCTCCGGATCGTCCGAGCGCCGGATGTCGGTATAGAGTTCGGACACCCGGCGGCGCCAGTCGGCAAGTGAAACGGCGTTCATGTCGATCCCCCAATGATCATCCCGACTGACATGGGGCATCCGGCCGCGGCGCGCACTTCACGGGCGCGTGAGGCATGGTTGCTTGACCCCGGAGGAGCGGAAGTCGAAGCTCTGCGGCCCATGCATTGTGTGAGTGAAGGAAATCCCATGACCTGGATTGCGACCGTGCCCTATGCCGAGGCGACAGGACGCCTGAAGACGCTCTACGACCGGGTCAAGGGGCCGGACGACAATGTCGACAACATCATGATGGCCCATAGCCTGCGCCCCCATTCCATGGAAGGGCACATGCATCTCTACAAGTACGTGCTGCACCATACCGGCAACAAGGTGCCGAAATGGATGCTGGAGGCGCTCGGCGTGTATGTCAGCCTGATCAACCAGTGCGCCTATTGCGTCGAACACCATTTCCAGGGCCTCTGTCGTCTGCTCGGTGACGACGCGCGGGCAAACGCAATCCGCGCCGCGCTCGAGGCGGGGAAACCGGAGCAGGCTTTCGATGGAGCGGAGCTTGAAATGTGCCGCTATGCCGAGAAACTGACGCGTAATCCGGCCGGTCTCGCCGAGACGGATATCGAGGCGATGCGGGCGGCCGGGCTCGACGACGGGCGGATTCTCGAGGTGAACCAGGTTGTCAGTTACTTCTGTTACGCAAACAGAACGGTTCTGGGGCTCGGCGTAAGCACGGACGGCGATATTCTCGGACTGTCGCCGAACCAATCCGACGATCCGGATAACTGGTCGCACAGCTGAGGCGGTACGGGGAATGGCCGGGCCGGGGATCGAGATCCGAGAGAGCGGGCAGGCGGACGTCCCTGCGATCGAAGCGCTCTACCCCGCCGCATTCCCGGAGGAGGACCTGCTGCCTCTGCTGCGGGATCTCGCGCTGGAGACCTCAGGTGTGTTCTCGCTCGTCGCGCTGGAGGATGGGGATCTGGTCGGCCACATCGCCTTCACGACTTGCGATATCGAAGGCCAGCGGGAGACGCCTGCACTGCTCGGGCCGCTTGCGGTTTCTCCGTCAAGGCAGCGTCGGGGAATTGGCAGCGCGCTCGTCCGTGCCGGACTGGAGAAGCTCGCCGCAGGCGGGGTCCGGAAGGTTCTCGTGCTCGGCGATCCCCGCTATTATTCCCGTTTCGGTTTTACCGCCGAGAAAAACATTTCTCCGCCCTACACACTGCCGGAAGGCTGGGCGGAGGCTTGGCAGTCGATGGTACTCGGCAGCGCGCCGCTGCGACTGACCGGAACTCTTGCCGTTCCGCGCCCCTGGCGTGTCCCGGCCTATTGGGGCGCCTGAGGTATCAGGTCGTAGCCAAAAATATATTCAATTGTTTGAATGTATTTCACTTTTTAGACTTAATTAATCCTTGCTCTTTAGAGTCCCGGTTGAATGATCTGATATGGGGATCCCGGGATGTTTCGGAAATTACAGGTAAAAACGAAGCTTGCGGCGCTGGTCGCGGCGGGATTGCTTCTTGCGATCGCGATCGGCACCGGCTCCGGATTGTACAACTCACTTGAACTGACCAACTCTGCTTTGCAGAACCGCCTGACGGCCGTTCAGACCACCCTGTCACGGGAGATCGAACAGGAAGGTACGCGGGCGCTGTCGATGGCGCGCTTGATCGCACTGCAGACCAACGTCGTCGGGGCGATGCGCGCCGGCGATCGGGATGGTCTCGCTGCGATCTTCGTCCCCGGATTCAAGGAATTAAAGGCCGAGTACGGGGTTGACCAGTTCCAGTTCCACCTGCCGCCGGCAACATCTTTCCTGCGGGTGCACCGCCCGGAGAAATTCGGGGACGATCTCTCCGGGTTCCGCAACACGGTGCTACGGGTCAATAACGACAAGGTGTCGACCAAGGGCCTCGAGGTCGGTGTCGCCGGGCTCGGCATGCGGGGCGTGGCGCCGATCGCCGATGCGGAGGGGCATATCGGCTCCGTGGAGTTCGGCCTTTCCTTTGGTCAGAGTTTCTTTGACTCTTTCCGGGAGAAGCACGGTGTCTATGCGGCGCTCTATATCGCCCGTCAGGACGGGATGCAGAAACTGGCCTCCACTTTCCCGGAGGACATGACGATCGATCCGACCCTGCTCGCGGACGGCATGAAGGCGGAAACCTTCGCTCTGAAGGTCCCGGTCGCCGGGATTTCTTCGGCGCTCGCTGCGCAGCCCGTCACGGATTTCGCGGGGAACGTGATCGGAACAGCACTGGTGGCGGTCGACCGGGCCCGTTTCGACCGGGCTATCGACAATGCCTATATTTCCGCCGGCGTGCTGCTCGCGATCAGTGCGCTCATCCTGCTGGTGCTGCTCTTCTTCGTGAACCGGCTGGTGTCGGCGCCGTTGCAGAACGCGATCTCTGTTCTCCGGCGTCTCGCCCAGAAGGACTTTACCGCCGATATCGCCTACCAGGACCGGGCCGACGATATCGGCGTCATGTCCCGCGCCATGGCGGAATGCCGCGACGGGCTGGTGGAGGCCGAGCGCCTGAAGCAGGAAGAAGAGGCGAACAAGGCCCGGGCGGAACAGCAGCGTCGCCAAGCGGTCCTTGATTTGGCGCAGAAGTTCGAGGATCAGGTCAAAGGCATCGTCGATGCGGTCGCCGGATCTGCCACCGAATTCGGGACCACGGCCGACAACTTGTTGCGGGTCGCGGACAATGCCTCGTCCAGGGCCAATACCGTGGAAAGTGCGGCGCGCGAGAGCGAGAGCAGCGTGCAGACCGTCTCCGCTGCCGCCGAGGAGCTGGCCGCTTCGATCCGCGAGATCACCGAGCAGCTTCAGAATACCAGCCGCATGTCGCGTGAGGGGGCCCAACGGGCGGAAGAGACCTCAAGCAAGGTGCGCGAGCTTTCCGATGCGGCGGACAAGATCGGCGAGGTGGTCGGACTGATCACCGATATTGCCGAGCAGACCAACCTGCTGGCGCTCAATGCGACCATCGAGGCCGCGCGCGCGGGCGATGCCGGCAAGGGTTTCGCCGTCGTCGCGTCCGAGGTGAAGAATCTTGCAAACCAGACCGGCCAGGCGACGGACGAGATCGGGGGCCAGATTCAGAAAGTGCAGGAAGCTGTGCGCAGCACGGTCGAGTCCATCGAGTCGCTTGCCGGAACGGTCAACGATATCGACCAGATAGCCGGGACCATCGCAGCGGCCGCGGAGGAACAATCCGCCGCGACGAACGAGATCGCCCGCAGCGTCGAGTCCACCTCCGCCAATGTGCAGGACGTCACCGTCAATATCAGTGAGGTGGTCTCGGCGTCTTCCGAGACACGGACGGTGTCCCTCGGCGTGAAGGAGAAGGCGAACGGACTCGGTGGACAGGCACGCGAACTGATCAACGCGGTCAACGGCTTCCTCGCCGAGGTGCGCACGGGTTGACGGCCCGAACGCGTCAGAACAGCAGCGGCGCGTTGTCGGTCACTTCCTTCATCACGAAGAAGGTCCGGGTCTGGCGAACGCCGGGCAGCGCGATGAGTTTGGAGCCGTGCATGCCGTTGAAGTCGGAGATGTCGCGCACCCGGATCTTCAGGAAATAGTCGAAATCGCCGGCGACGAGGTGGCAGTCGAGGATAAAGGGAAGGTCGCTCACTGCCGCCTCGAAGGCGCCGAAACTCTCCGGTGTCGAGCGGTCGAGCACGACGCCGACCATGACCAGCGTGCCGCGCTCCACCTTCTCCGGCGCGACATGGGCGCGGACGGAGGAGATGTAGCCTTCCTCGAACAGGCGCTGGGTCCGCCGGTGGCAGGTCGCGGGGCTGGTATTGGTCAGCGAGGCAAGCTCGGCATTGGTCAGGCGTCCGTTCTTCTGTAGATGACGCAGAATGTTGCGGTCGGTTCGATCGAGTGCTTCTGACATGGAAGATTCTCTCGAAAAATCATTCAATTCTGAGAAAATACACTATCCAAATTCGGAAATCGACCGGTCCGACTGAATAAGCGGCCTTAATTTCGGAAGCACCTTCCTCCGCGTCGCTGCTAGCGTTTTTACCATTCTTCACGCGACGGAGCTTCCTCATGAACCTCGAGAAATTCGAACGCTATCCGCTCACCTTCGGGCCGACCCCAATCGAGCATCTGCCCCGCATGACCGAGGCGCTCGGCGGCAAGGTGCAGATCTACGCCAAGCGGGACGACTGCAATTCCGGCCTCGCGATGGGCGGCAACAAGCTGCGCAAGCTCGAATATATCGTCCCCGACGCCATCGCCTCGAATGCGGACACGCTGGTTTCGATCGGCGGCGTGCAGTCGAACCATACCCGCATGGTCGCGGCGGTCGCCGCCAAGCTCGGGATGAAGTGCCGGCTTGTGCAGGAAGCGTGGGTCCCGCACGAGGATGCGGTCTATGACCGGGTCGGCAACATCCTGATGACCCGCCTGATGGGCGCCGACAGCCGCCTGGTCGACGAGGGCTTCGACATCGGCATCCGCCAGAGCTGGGAGAATGCGATGCAGGAGGTGCGGGACGCGGGCGGCAAGCCGTACGGCATCCCGGCCGGCGCCTCGGTGCACAAATATGGCGGGCTCGGTTATGTCGGTTTCGCCGAGGAGGTGCGCGCCCAGGAAGCCGAGATGGGGATCAGGTTCGACTATATCGTGGTCTGCGTCGTCACCGGCTCGACCCAGGCCGGCATGATCGTCGGCTTCGCCGCCGATGACCGCGCCGACCGTGTGATCGGTATCGACGCCTCCGCCACGCCAAAACAGACCCGCGAGCAGGTGCGCCAGATCGTCGACAACACGGCGGAACTTGTCGAACTCGGCCGCGAGGTCCGCGACGACGAGATCGTCATCCTCGAGGACTATGCCTATCCGGCCTATGGCGTGCCCAGTAAGGAGACCAACGAGGCGATCCGC
Organism: Nisaea sediminum; assembly: GCF_014904705.1. Lineage (NCBI taxonomy): Bacteria > Pseudomonadati > Pseudomonadota > Alphaproteobacteria > Rhodospirillales > Thalassobaculaceae > Nisaea > Nisaea sediminum. Next base: position 27,227 of record NZ_JACZCQ010000013.1, on the reverse strand, counting down.
TTCTCTGCCCGCACCGAGGCGATGATCACCGACCCGGTCTACGAGGGCAAATCCATGCAGGGCATGATGGATTTGGTGAAGAAGGGCTATTTCCCGGAGGGCTCGAAGGTGCTCTACGCCCATCTCGGCGGCGCCCCGGCGCTGAACGGCTACAGCTATACGTATCGGAACGGGTGACGCTGGGGGACCTCGGTTCAAGGTTGGAGAAACGCCCGGGAGGATTTCGGCTCCCGGGCGTTCCTGTCATGCGCGGTTACTGACTCTCGTTGAGAATGGTGATTTCCACCGTGCCTCCGGCCTGGACCGGCAGCAGGGGGGTTCCGATCGAACTCGAGAAATAGTCGGAATACTGGAAACCGTAGACCTCGTTTCCGAAGGTGCCGTAAATGGCGGCGCCCCAGGGATTGTAGTAGCGGTGATCGGGCTGCAGGCCGCCGAACAGCTTCGTCCCGAGGCTCGACCATTCGCCGCTGGTCATCGCGCCGTAGGTCTTGGCATTGGTCGGGTTGGTGGGGGCGGGTGTTGCGCTTCCGACAAATCCTCCGGCGAAACCGACCAGAAAGTCCCGTACGACGACGGAGAAAACGTCGTTCGCGCCGTTGCTTTCGACCGTGTCGACGATCTTCGGGTCATGTATCGGCGCCATTGCCGAGAAATTCGGACAGGCCGGGTTGTCGACGGCATAGGACATCACCGCCGTATAGAAGGCCTGGTTAAGGTCTTCTGGACGCATCTGAGTGCTGTAGCAGTAGCTCGGGCCGGTGCTCCCGGCGCAGGCGGCCACCCCGGTCATGGAGTCGCGCAGGCGCACGCCCGTGATCGCGAAGTCGCCCACCTTGTCCGCACTTCCGAAGATCCAGAGCAGAGAGAGGTATTTCCGCTCGCCGCCGAGGGAAATGTAATAGGCGGTCGCGGAATAATTCTGACTCTGGAACGCGTTGGTGTTGAGGGTACAGACCGAGTTCGGATTGCTGACGCCGGGGCCGTTGTAGGTGTTGTTGATATTGATGGCGGAGAAATGACCGCCGGATTCGGGCAGCGTGAACCGGTTGGCGAGGTAGGAGTCGAAGGTCGGGTATTGCTGCAGCAGCGTGCTGCCCGGGCGTCCCGCATTCGCCGGGCTGACCGCGCGCACGAAGTTGCCGTTCGGATCGTTATGAATGGCGGCGTTCTTCGGGGTGGTCAGGTTCCCGAGAGTTGTCTTCAGGGCGCTGATCTCTGCAGCGGTGACATTGCCGTACTCTGTGCTCCCGACTTTGAGGGCGAGAGGCACCGAGAACAGGTTGATGTAGGTGAGGTCGTAGTCGCCGCCGGTCTCCACGAACTGCCACCGGGTATTGATGTTGCAGTCGGTCGGGTTCACCGGCGACGGCGCGACAGGATGGGCGGCGGAGATATCGACGCAGTCTCCGCTGCCGTTCCGGTACTTGAGCTTCTTGTTGGAAATATAGAAATCTCCGCCGACCGCCGTGCTGGAGACCGTGATTTCCGCGTTCGCGATATCGCTGAGGGCGACGGAGGTGTAGGCGGGGATCTGTACCGTGCTTCCCGTGCTGTTGGTGTAGCTCATTCCGGTCGAGGTGAAGGTGACGTAGGGGGTCGGAATATTGGTGGTGTTCTGGTTATTGATCTTCAGCGTGTAGGAGTCCGCGGAAAATGCAATTTCTGGCTGAAGGGTGGTGAGGGTCAGGGCTGCGAATAACCATACAAAACGCACAGGTACTGTTCTGTTCCATCTCATGATAAGTCCCCTTTCAAAGGATATCTGAGAGTTTTCTGCGCCTTTCACTTCAAAAGGCGATATTTAGTATGAATTTGAATGCAACTTTTAAAAGAAAAAAATGGCACAAAAATTTCGGAATTTCAGAAATGTGCGCACGATGGCGATCATTCCGGCAATGGCGCCGCCGTGCCGCCGTGCCGCCGTGCCGCCGTGCCGCCGTACGCACGGAGCGCTCTCGAGACCGGCGGAGCCGATCCGTCCTGACCGAAGGGAACGATTTCGGGGGTATTCGTCGGGGCCGGACTGACCGGCATTACTCAGCGGCGCTTCGCATATTCCGCTGGCGTTTCCGCGCCGGGCAGCACCTGTCGGCCCGGCGCGGTCTTTGTGCTCGTCAGTTGCCGAACAGCTTCTTCAGCCCTTCGCCGACCGTGCCGTCGAGTTTCTTTCCGGCATCCTCCAGCGCCTTCTTGGTGCTTTCGCTGTCGGTCGGGATCGCCCCGCCGGTGAGCTTGCCGAGATTGTCCTTCAGTCCCTCGAGCGTCTTGCCGACGCCGAGCGTGCCCGCCGTCTGGCTCGCCGCCGAGGTGATCGCGGCCATGACCTTCTCCGCGATTTGCTCGGGCGTCGCGCCGCCGCTGTCTTTGCCGATGTCGCGCAGCGTGATGTCCGGCAGGCTGCCCTCGATCTGCTGGTCGCCGAGAATGCCTGTGGAGGCTGCGACACGCACCGTGCCGCCACGGATGTTGAGCACCTCGATCACGAGCTTCCGCTCTGCCGCGTCGCTCTCGCCCGGCTCCGCCTTGCCCGCCGAACCGTCGCCCGTGCTCTTCTTCACATTGGCGGAGATCGCGTCGATATTGTTGCCGCCGGGGGCAAGCTCGTAGGTCACTTTCGGCCGGTCGACGGAGATTTCCTTGATGACGATGACCGGCTGGGTGACGCTCGCCGTGTCGATCGAGACACTGATGCCGCCGAGTTCGACCGCGCTGTCGCTCTTGAATCCGGAGGGGTTGCCGACCGTCAGCCCGCTGATCGCGCCGCGCCCGTCGAACGGTTTGATCTCGACCCCGGTGACGGTCACCGGCACGCCCGCGACCTCCGAGCCTTGGCTCTCGATCACGTCCTTCACGATGCCGTCGAGATTGGACAGCACGAAGAAGAAGATCCCGGCGACGACCACCAGAAGGACCGCGAGGCCGCCGACGACAATGCCCAGAAGACGTTTCATCTCATCTCTCCGTCTCTGGCGCGGGGTATCCCGGCCGCGCGCCCATTCACTACCGTTCCCACTTGAAATGTAAGCTCTTTTTAGCCGCGCGGTCCAGTGACACGCAGGTTGCAGTCCTGTTTCTGGTGGAATTCAGCCGGAGCCTGGGGCCCCCAGCAGCGCGGCGAGCGTCGATCCCTTCGCCCTATCCCGCGCGAGCGCTGCCGCGGCGCGCTCGACCACGACGGGCGGTAGGGCGACTTCCTCTTCCCAGCCCGGCATCTCGCGCCGCGCCTCGAACCATGCGTGAATCCGCGGATGCAGTTCTTTCAGAGGATAGCCCCCGGCGGTGAGACGGTAGGCATAGACGAACCATGCGATGTCGATGACCGTGAGCTGGTCGCCGATGAGGAAGGGATGATCCGCCAGCCGCGCCTCGAACCGGTCGAAGGCGGCGCGGAACCTTTCCGCCGAGGCGCTGCAGGTCTCCTCGTCGAGCCCGGTTTCCGCGAGCCGTTCGTAGAAGGCGATCTCTGCTTCCTTCTTCGCATCCGTGGGCCCGCCCTCGCGATAGGCTCGCATCAGCTCCGGAGTCTTTGTCGTGCCGCTGCGGCCATGCACGAAGCGGAAGCTGAGGCGCCGGAGATCGTGATGCAGCGCGTCCTCCTCGGCCAGCAGTGCCGAGATCTCCTCCCTTTGCGGCGCGGGGAAGAGGCAGGGCTCCGGAAAGCGCTCCTCCAGAAGCATGAGGATGTCGTTGCTCTCGACATGCACCGCACCGTCGAGCACCAGCACCGGCACCATCCCGCGCGGATTGAGTGCGAGGAAGTCGGCCCCGTAATTTTCGTGGGCGGAGAGATCGACGATATGGCCCGTCCAGGACACGCCTTTCATCCGGAGCGCGATGCGGAGCTTCTGCGAGCAGGAGGAGGTTCCGAAATGGAAGAGGTGCAGGCCGGAGGAGGGGAGTTCCGGGGCGGTGCTCGGGATGATCTTCATGGGGCGGTTTCCGCTCTTTCCTGGACCGGTCGGGATATGCGGTCGGCTCACTCGTGCAGCGCGAACATCATCTGGTAGAGCCCGGCCTCGATCCGCGCCGCACCGCGCGCCTTGAGACCCTCGACGATCCCGGCCTCCTCCAGCGCCGCCTCGACGAAGGCGCGGTCGGTGCCCTCGATCACTGCCGTGAACGGCGCCTCGCCGTCCTTGCCCGTGCGGATCGACTGCTCCCCGGTCTTCGTGAGCGAGCGGCCGAGATCGGCCTCCCAGTGCTGCACGCGCGTGATGCCCTCGCGGTTGCGGATGTCATGCAGGGCGGAGCCGGCAAGCCAGCGGGCGATTTCCTCCGCGTCGCCCTTGCCCGGCGCGTAGCGCACGGTCGCGACCACCGATCCCAGCACCTCGCCGCTGGAGAAGCGGACGCGGCTGGTCGCGCGGACGAAATTGCGGAACTCCCGCATCATCCGCTGGGTCCAGTCCGACGGGTTGTCGAGCGCCTGGCGGTAGACCGGATCGTCGAAGCAGGCCAGCCGCTCGACATCGTAGGCCGCGAGGTACCTGTGTTTCCCGCGACCGAGCTTGCGGTAGCGCCGCCCGTTGCGCCAGCCCGGCATGGCGACCCGCTCCGGGATATGCTCGCGGTGATACCATTCGCTGAACTCGGCGTCGCATTCGGGCGTCGCGTCGCCCCAGACCGCCATTACCGCGTCTGTCATGTGAATGGATCCTCCGGGTGGGTGCCGTTGGTCCGGCACTCGTCTATGAAACGGACGATTGGCCGCTTGCCACTGGCAGTATTGTCCAGGGTGCAGGCGTGCCGAAAGCTCGAAATGGGTCGGTTTCATGTCTTAGAACGTCATCCGCCGGGGTGCAGCCGGTGGACGCTTTCAAGAGCGCGGTGGATAATATGTCCGACCAGTTCCTGCTGCCGGCTCGTCGATAGGTCTTGTTGTCACCTGATGGGATCGACAGTGACGCAGACGCCGGCGCGAGCTATCGCGGAAGATGCCCGCAAGGGATGTCGCGGGCGGTTTCTGGCCGACTTGTCATTTGCTTCGTCGGAAGCGAAGTCTGTATGACCTTGCGGGCGCAGCTTCACTCTCTGATACGCTGCTCGGCACAACGACAAGAGCCGGTCCAGGTTGGTTCTTGTTGTCGCGGGTTGATAACGCGGAAAAGCATTTCATGAGATCCAGGACCTGGGCATCGGAAAAAGACCGGCAGTCGGCACTCCCGTTCCCCGCTTTGCCGCAGACACGTCCGGAACGTTTGAAAATCGGCTACTTCAGCGCCGACTTTCACGATCATGCGACGATGTTCCTGATCGCGGGGCTACTGCGCGAGCACGATCGCGCCGGGTTTGAACTGTTTGCTTACAGTTACGGACGCATCAGGTCGGGAGACTGGCGGAAACGTGCCGAAGGCGATGTTGATCATTTTTTCGATGTCGCGGACTCTTCGGACCGTGACGTTGCGGACCTCGCGCGATCGCATGGTTTGGACATTGCCGTGGACCTCAAAGGCTATACCGAAGACGCGCGCTCCGGCATTTTCCGGCACCGTCCGGCCCCGGTTCAGATCAATTTTCTCGGCTATCCGGGCTCCATGGGGGCGGACTTTATCGATTACATCGTCGCCGACCCCACCATTATTCCGGACGACCAGCGCCGGTTCTATTCGGAGAGAATCATTTATCTCCCGCATAGCTACCAGCCCAATGACAATACGCGCGAGATTGCGAAGACCGATACGACGCGCGCGGACTTCGGCCTGCCCGAAGACGGGTTCGTGTTCTGCTGCTTCAACAACAACTACAAGATCGGCCCGTGCGAGTTCGACGTCTGGATGAGGCTCCTGGACAAGGTCGACGGCAGCGTTCTCTGGCTGTTCAGGTCGAACATATGGGCAGAATATAACCTCCGGAAAGAAGCAGAGAAACGCGGCGTCGATCCCGCGCGTCTCGTGTTCGCGGGAAAGCTCCCGCATCCGGAGCATCTCGCGCGCCACAAGCACGCAGATCTCTTCATCGATACCTTCAATTGTAATGCCCATACGACCGCCAGCGATGCCCTTTGGGGCGGGCTGCCGGTCGTGACCAAGCAGGGGAAACAGTTTGCGGCACGCGTTGCGGCAAGCCTTCTGAGGGCGGTTCGCCTGCCGGAGCTGATCGCCGAGACGGAGGAGGAGTACGAAAAACGCATCCTCGAACTGGCGTCTGCCCCCGACAAGCTGTCGTCGATCAAGACAAGGCTGGCGGAAAACCGCATGAAAGAGCCGCTTTTCGACACCTGGCGATATACGCGCAATTTCGAGCACGGCTTGCGGCAGGCGTATGATCTCTATTTCGAGGGCAAGCCGCCCGAGGATATTTGGGTTAAAGAACCGGAGTAGTTCAAGGGGCCAGCCTCGCGCTTCTGTCATTCACCTTGAGATGTCATGAAAAGAGCAGTGATCTCGTCAATGGAAATCAGAAAAAAATATGAAACGTGCCCTTTGTGCGGGTCCGGAAAAATAAGAGAATCTCTGGTCGGAGATTGCAGAGATCACCCGCTTTATCGGCCGGAAATTCCTCCGACAATGCAGTGGATGGATTGCGGAGTCTGCCATCATCAGTTTGTTGATGGATATTTCAGTGATGACGCTTTGAAGTTGATATTTTCGAAGACGAATGAAAATCAGAAAGTGGGATACCAGCTTGAGAAGCAGAGAATAATCTCGGCTCGCATAATTGAGAAAGTGATTCCCTACAAAGCCAGTGGCATTTGGCTGGATCTGGGGTTCGGTAATGGGTCTTTGCTGTTTACCGCCCAGGAATATGGTTTTGACGCCATAGGCGTCGACCTGCGGGAAGACAATGTCGACGTCATGAAAAAACTTGGTTTCGAAGCCTATTGCGATCTCGTTCAGGATTTGGATTTTTCGAAGAACTTGTCCGTTGTAAGCATGATGGATGTTTTGGAGCATATTCCGTATCCAAAGACAGTATTGGATTCTCTATTTTCCAAAATGGAAAAGGATGGTTGCCTCATAATTTCAATGCCGAACACTGAAAATATAATCTGGAAACAGCTAACCCTGCAAAAATCAAATCCGTACCTGGGTGAGATCGAGCACTATCATAATTTCAGCAGGACGCGGCTTTTCTCTTTGCTTGAGGAATGCGGTTTCAAGCCTATGAAATACGGAATAAGTGAGCGTTACCGCGTTTGTATGGAAATTGTTGCGGTGAAACAGTGAGCCGACGTTGGTCGGGTTCATTTTCGTCGAAGGGTTATTCGATACATAAGGTCAAGGAAAGCTGAGGGGCTGGCCCCTATTTCCAAATTCTCATGAGAAAAGTGGGGGCGCGGGTCACCCGGTTCGGCGTCCGCGTCTGGTCACGCCGGCGGGTCCTCCGGTCGGAGCCGGTTCCTCCGCCCGTTCAGACCCTGAAGATCGTCGAACCCGTGGTCTCCCGCGCCTCGAGTGCGCGATGGGCCTCGGCGGCGTCCTTGAGATCGTAGCTCTGGTTGATCTCGATCTTCACGCCCTCGCGGATCTTCTGGAAGAGGGCGTCCGCGATATCGAGCGTGAGCTCCCGCGTCGCCGTGTGCGGGGCGAGGCCGGGGCGGGTGAAGTAGAGCGCCTTGGGGGCGAGCAGCTTCGGATCGACCGCGGGCGCGGGGCCGGAGGCGGCGCCGAAATGCACCAGCGTGCCGAAGCGGGCGAGCGCGCCGAGCGAGCCCTCGAAGACCGCGGCGCCGACGCCGTCATAGACCACGGGAACGCCTTCGCCGCCGGTGATCTCCATCACCCGGGCCCGGAAATCCTCGCGCGTATAGACGATCGGATGGTCGCAGCCATGCGCCCGCGCGATCTCCGCCTTCTCGTCCGAGCCGACGGTGCCGATCACCGTCGCGCCGAGCCTCTTCAGCCACTGGCAGGCGATGGTCCCGACGCCGCCCGCCGCCGCGTGCAGCAGCACGGTCTGGCCGGCCTGCACCGGAAAGGTGCGGCGCAAGAGGTAGGAGACGGTGAGCCCCTTCAGCATGGAGCCTGCGGCCTGCTCGTCGCCGATATCGTCCGGCAGCGGGATCAGCCGTTCCGCCGGGTAGATCCGTTCGGTCGCATAGGCGCCGGGCGCGCCCATGACATAGCCGACCCGGTCGCCCACCTTCACCACCTCGACACCGTCTCCGACCGCCTCGACCACGCCCGCCGCCTCCATGCCGATGCAGGCCGGCAGGTCGAACTTGTAGACGCCCGCGCGCTGGTAGACGTCGATATAGTTGAGCCCGATGCATGTCTGCCTGAGCCGCACCTCGCCCGGCCCCGGAGCGCCGACCGAGACCTCCTCGTAGCGCATCACCTCGGGACCGCCCTGTTCGTGGATCGTGATTGCGTCGGCCATGGCGGTGGATCTCCCTGGAGTTTGGTTCCGGTTGTTTGTTTGCGGGTGGGTGGTTCCCGCTTGGGGAGCACTGTCCGCCCGGCCGCCGTCACGGGTCAACGCCCCGTTCCATGTGGCGGGATCGAGGCCATCATTCCAACATCGTCACCCCGTCGAAGGCCGGGGCCCAGGGGATCGTAGAGCGAGGTCGCGTTCCCTGGGTACCGGCCTTCGCCGGTATGACGAGGTGGGAGGCAGGTTTCGCGATTGAGCCGCGTGTCCCCCCTTAATTCTATGTCTTGCGCTGCTCTCGGGGCTGCCTCCCAAACCCGTCATTCCCGGACCCCGATCCGGGATCCACTGATGAAACAGCGGGATTGTGGACCCAGTGGATCCCGACGTCCGTCGGGATGACGAGTGAAGGTGCCGCTATCAGCTCAGCGTCGCCAGCAGCCCTGCCATCAGCTTGCCCCGCTCGGCGAGGCTCTCCACTTCGATATGCTCGTCCAGCGTATGCAGGCCGGCGCCGCGGACGCCGAGGGAGTCGAGGGTCGGGATGCCCAGCGCGCCGGTGAAATTGCCGTCCGAGCCGCCGCCCGCCATATGGGCGTCGATTTCGAAACCCAGATCCGCGGCGAGGCGCTTTGCATGCTCGAACAAGGCCTTGTCGGCTTCGCCCGGCTCCCAGACCGGGCGCGTGACGCCGCGTGCGACGTGGAAGCCGACCTCTCCGTCAGGATTGTTCAGCGCCAGCATCTTCTCGACGCCCTGATCCAGATCCGCCTGCCGTTTCGCCATGGAGAGCGCCTCGGCCGAGCAGCCGGAGGGCACGCAATTGACGTGGCGCTGGTCCGACACCACGCAGCCGACCGAGAAGGTGCAGCTGTCGGTGCTCATCTCCTCGATCTCGAGGATGCGCCGGGCCATTTCCCGGACCGCCGAGCGCCCGAGGCGCGGATCGACGCCCGCATGGATCGGGGTGCCGGTGGTCCGGAGGTTGAAGCGCGCGATGGCATAGCGGCCCCAGACCACGCCGCCGTCGGCGCGGGCCGGCTCGGGGACGAGGACGTATTTCTGGCGCCGCGCCGTCGCCTCGATCAGCTCCCGTGTCGCGGGCGTGCCGATCTCCTCGTCCGGCGTGAAGAGCACGGTGACGGGCAGCTTCGTTGCGATATTCGCCGCGGCGAGCCGGCGGATCGCCTCGAGCGCGAGGTAGTTGCCGCCCTTCATGTCCTGGATGCCGGGCCCCCAGCATTTCCCGCCCTCGCGCCGGAAGGGGAGCTTCGCGAGCGTGCCGACGGGATGCACAGTATCCATGTGCCCCGCGATCAGGATGCCCGGTTCGCCCGCCTTCGCATGCGGGAAGCTGGCGCGCACCGAGCCGCCGAGGCCCATGCGCCCCGGAATCCGCTCGATCGTCGCGCCCATCGCCGCGAGGTCGTAGCTCGCAAGGTCGATCATCCGGTCGACCGCAGCCGCGTCGTGGGTCGGGCTCTCGCATTCGATCCACGGGCGGAGGCCGGCGCACATGGCGTCGGAATCGAAGGGCAGGGCGTTGAAGTCCATGTGGGGCTCCGGGGCTGGGGGAGTGAGGGGTGGCAGAAAGAAGGGGCGGGATAGTCGGATCGCAGACCGCAATCCGCCCTCCCGGACGTGATCCGGGATCCATATCAGCACTGTCAGCGTCTCATGAAAAGCCGGATCCCGGCTCTCCGGCCGGAATGGCGGCCGAGGAGGGAATTCAGAAAATGGACAACGCAGGCCGCAACTGTAGCCAGATCGTGTGGCTACGGAGTAAAAGGCGAATTGAGTCACGTGTCCCCTAAATTAGCGGATCTCGGACAGAAGAGAGAAGGTTAAGTTTCTGATTTGTTGGGCATTTTGGCAAATGGCAGAAACATCTTGGTCAATGTGATCTTCATTAATGTTTCCAAGGTACGTCGCGCGGGCAGTTTTGATGAATTGGAAATAGGATTCTTCAGATGCCGAAAGCATCGTAACATGCGCGTGGTCGACTTTATTTTCGATATGCTGTTTGCATTGAATAGCAAGTCGACATGAGGTCTGACTAGCGTCCCGGTGGATGATTAGAAAGTCAATATCGTTGACCATATCAGCATTGGTAAATGCCGATCCAAAGCCATAAATTTCTAAACTATAGTTCAAAGCCAGCCTTGTTTTTTGAAGTATTCTTTCTCGTCGTCGGTCAAGTAATCCCAATATCTAGGGCGATTTAAAGCCGCCATGAACTCGCCTATCGTGAAAAGCCCGACACGAGATTCACGACAAAACCTTTTGGCGTCGGGTGAATAACCGCACCATGCAGAATTGATTATGACGGCGTTTAGTTTTCCAATTTGTTCAATTGTTTCCATGTACTCGGCAATACCAAAAGCGTAACATTCGCAAATAAAAACTCGCAGCGTTTCGCCTCGCTTTAGGGTCAATTGATAGATGCCGTCCCCTTGCGACCTGAGAGATGCAACCTTGCTGTGGTTAGACAGCCGTTCTTCGAAGAAATTGTAATTTCCATAGTGGCTTGGCCATGGAAAATTATCGCTATGTGCCCCCATTTGAAATTCCTCTAATAAGATTATCAAATTCGATCGGGAAACGCTTTACCGCTGCGTATGGCACTACGTCCTGCACCCATAGCTCGTAACTCCTTGCATGAGTCAAGAAAGCGGCTACTGCGGTTTGTTCGTTGGGAGCAAAGAGGTCTTTATATTTTTCCAGCAGATCTGCGAGCTTTCGGTTGTTCGGAACAATAACCGAGAGACGTTCCGACACCCAGACAGCATGTGCTGCTTGGTTATGAGGTTGGCTGCGGGCGAGTTCAGACGACGGGCCGCAGTGGAGCCAAGTCTGCCTATTCTCTTCGAGTAGGGGAAGGATCAAGCGGGCAGCAGCTGTCTTTGTCGGCGCGTGGACCATCTCCATTTGTTCCAACACCCGCGCTTCGTGCGCGGCCTTCATCTGAAGCAAATCCTGAACCGTATAGATAAGCTCATTCTCTTTACGGTCGATTAGTGCGTGGTGCGTCGGACACAACAATATCAAATTTTGATAATCATCTCGCTCGCTGTCCGTCTGAGCAGGGTCATGCCGATTGGACCCCGGTTTTTCACCGGAGATATGTGCCATCTCCCCGAGTGTGTAAGGCGCCGATTTTTCAGCCTCGTGAAAGCAAAGACGCTGCCAGCAATTAGGAAAGGAGCAGCGACCGCCTGCCGAGGACCAGAGAATTTTTATGGATTTTTGGGTGATAGACATTTTCAAAGTGGCTTTGCAGGTAAAGTCACTAAATTGGAAGCTCGCGCTTAAACCTGAGTTTCGCGAAGCGCCGATAACGCGCACTGACAGAGTTGGTAATATGGATCGCTTTGATCGAGCGAACAATTTTCGAAGGCGACGAAACGTTAACGGAACTCATGATGTCTTCCAGAGGTTCACGGAAAGATGGCGGTGAAGCTCTTATTCGAGGTTTGACTCATGCAGTTGCGCAATCGCCTTTTGCCATAGCGCCAGAACGGCAAAATGAGCTCGACTCCAAGATCTTCAATGGGGAGCCTTGGACAATCATATTTGGCCAAGGGACGTGCCACAATTTTAAAACCCTGACGGATAGCAGAGAAATTTTCTGCCCGTATTCAGGTTTTTTGAGCCTATGGGCTGTCGCGCGCGCTCGTGTTAGTGAGCCAAGTAGCAATAGACGCGAGCAGAGCTAAGAAAAGCCCGAATAAGGGGACACACGACTTAAATCCAGGTCCGCCCCGGGACGACGAGTTGCTATCCGCTAATTAAGTGACGTGTCCCCTTAATTCTGTCAAAATAATGTTGCTGTGGAATTAAAGCGCAAATTAAGTTGCGTGTCGCATCAATTCCCGGAGGGGCGAATTTTTCGCATTTATTTCAGTAAATTATAATTTTGCGAGAGCTAAAAGATAAATTATTTGTGTATTTATTTAGTTAATAATATGTTCCTAAAAAGATAATATTTTCAAATTTGTCTTTTTTTGCTTCTTATTATTAAAGATAAAGATTGCCATGCAATGTAAACTGTTAGTAGAAAGGCGTAAAAATTAACATTCGGAATTTTCTGAAAGTATTCAGGCTTCACAGTGCATACTGCAAATAGAATAATAACTGGAGCGGAGTAAAATCCACCTGCAAAAGTCATCATTCCATCTACGCGAAAATTATTATGACCTCTAAAGTGATTTAGCGTGTATATAATAGCTCCGAGTGCTCCTGCAATCGCTGAAATTGCATTGAAATTTGTAAGAACAAAACTGGCGATATCATCAATCACTTCATCCTCGCCATATATATTGGATTAGAGCGAGGATTGCGCTTCCTCCTATTCCGAGGCCACCTAAGATCCACCCAAACGAAATCTGAGGAGAGAGGGTTTGAAAATACTGTCGTTTTCTTTCTCCTTGGACAAGTTGGTCGAAATTGGCATCTACTTCGTCCATGAAATCGAGAAAGTCGGGCACTAATTTCTCATACAAGGCGGAGTATATTTCATTCCTTTCTTCCCGAAATTCGCGCGACCGTTGAATTTCGCGTCTCGCGAAGAGTAAAAATTTTGAGAAATAGTTGAATTTGGGAAAAGCTGCGACTAGCTCATCGAAATCATATTTTTCATTTAAGCTTTGAATTCGAGAAAGACCGTAAAGCACGAGCGCGTCGACTATATCGTGCTTGGCTCTGATGCATGCAAGTTCAGCATCGACGAAATATTGATCAACTTTTTCCGAATTGGGTTCGGCTTCATTTTCTTTAGAGAGCAGCGCCATGATATCTATTGCTCTGCGGCCTGCATATCTCAATTCATTTATAGCAGGTAGCAGTACCTCGTATTGGCGAAGCTCGTAAGTCTTCACTAAATACTCTACATGGTTGTAATGGCTGACAAGCCTATCTAATTGATGTTTGTACTTTTTCACTTGATGTGGCCGTGAAATTAATTTCGATCTAGAAACGACCGAACTGAATTGAGACATTGCCGCGGCTAAATTTTGCCGCGACAAATTTTTGCATAACCTTCGCTTCTTCTTGTTCGCGCTCTATCTTTTGATAGTAAGAGCGAAAGACTATCTTATCTAAAAAATTCTCTAATTCGTGAAGAATATGACTCATGTTGCTACCCCTTAAATGGAAAACTCTTAACGTGATCGTCGCGTAGCAATTTGCCACCAAGAGCGTCGTTTAAAGCGCTAAAATGTTTTTCCGCTATAACTTCGGTTACTGGGTGATTCTTCTCAATCTTTGTCGCGGTCTGCCGAGAAATATCGGCCAAAGTCGCAAGTTTATTGAGCGTAAGCTTCGCCGAAATGCGAAGGGTCCGCGCTTTATGCACATACCAGTGAGCTGTCCCAGATTGTTCAATCATCTTAGCGACCCTAAGCGTATAATATATGTAATTTAAAACTAATGGGGTTGTTATTGCGTGATGTCAACGAGTTTATGGGTGAATGCGCAAAAATGCGATTAATTGGACATTGAATGGCGCGTTGAAGATGAAATCGTAGCAAATTGATAAGGTCGGTTAAAGTATCATAGCACCTTTGCGAAATAACTTTTATGTCGGTGCGAGATTGTGAGAGCAATATAACGAATTGATCCCAAACCATAATTTATGACGTTTACGTATAGCGAATTCGTTAGGCGTCAGGTGAAGCTCATATTATGCATTAACGCCGCCGTCTCCGCCGTCCGCCGCCTTCGCCGTCCCCGCCCGTGAGGCTCCGCGGCTCCGGCAGCTTCACCGCCGCGCGCAGCCGCGCATAGGGATCCGTCTTGTGCGGCAGCGCCATGGCGCCGACGAAATGTTCCTGGAAGCGCGGCTCGACCGCCGTCTCCACCTTCTCGATGGTGCGCACGACCCACTCGATCTCTTTGCGCGCCTGGCCGTTCAGCAGCGCGATGCGGGCGCCGGTGCCGGCCGCGTTGCCGACCGAGGTGACGTTCGCCAGCTCGCAGTCCGGGATCATGCCGAGGACCATGGCGTATTTCGGGTCGATATGGCTGCCGAAGGCGCCGGCCAGCACCACGCGGTCGACAGCATCGACGCCGCGGCGGTCCATCAGCAGGCGCGCGCCGGCATAGAGCGCGGCCTTGGCGAGCTGGATCGAGCGCACGTCGGTCTGGGTCACCGAGACGGTCTCGGAGATCCGGTAGGAGAAGGTGCGGCCGTCGGAATAGATCCGCTCCGACTTCTCCGCCAGCGCGCCGTCGATCACGCCGTCGGTGGTGATCATGCCGGCGAGGAACATCTCGCCGATCGCCTCGATGATGCCGGAACCGCAGATCCCGGTGATGCCGCCGATCTCCCCGGCTGCCTCGGCGAATTCCGGCTCGTTCGACCAGCGGTCGCGGCCGATGATCTGGAAGCGCGGCTCCAGGGTCTCCGGATCGATCCGCACGCGCTCGATGGCGCCCGGCGCCGCGCGCTGGCCGCTGGAGATCTGCGCGCCCTCGAAGGCGGGGCCGGTCGGGCTCGAGCAGGCGAGCAGGTGGTCGCGGTTGCCGAGCACGATCTCGGCATTGGTGCCGACATCGACGATCAGGGTGATCTCGTCGTTCTTGTAGGGCGTCTCGGAGAGCACGACGGCGGCGGTGTCGGCGCCGACATGGCCGGCGATGCAGGGCAGGGCATAGATCCGCGCGCCCGGATGGAGATAGAGGTCGAGTTCGGAGGCGCTCAGTTCGACGGCGGTGTCGATCGTCAGCGCGAAGGGCGCGCCGCCGAGCTCCGTCGGATCGATGCCGAGCATCAGGTGATGCATCACCGGATTGCCGACGAAGACCAGCTCGACGATCTCGTCCGAGCCGGCGGAGATCTCCGCCGTCGTCTGGGTCGCGAGGAAGTTCACCGCCTCGCGCACGACGCGGGTCATCTCCTCCTCGCCGTCGGGATTCATCATCACGTAGGAGACCCGGCTCATCAGGTCCTCGCCGAAGCGGATCTGCGGGTTCATGGTGCCGGCCGAGGCGAGCACCTTGCCGGTCGCGAGGTCGCAGAGATGGCCGGACATGGTGGTCGAGCCGATATCGACGGC
The DNA here is from genome assembly GCF_014904705.1 of Nisaea sediminum. NCBI lineage: Bacteria > Pseudomonadati > Pseudomonadota > Alphaproteobacteria > Rhodospirillales > Thalassobaculaceae > Nisaea > Nisaea sediminum. The sequence goes on along the minus strand of NZ_JACZCQ010000013.1, from coordinate 11,859 downwards.
AAGGCCATAAATTTTATCGCGGAAGCCAGGCCAGACGCCGGTGACGCGGTTGCCCTCGCGGAGCGCGACCGTGACCTTCCATTTCCCCTCGCGCAGCGCCTTCTGCAGCGTGGTGAGCACGGCGTGGTCGCAGGAGATGTCGTCGGCGATGCCCCAGTTCGGCCATTGCTCGCGCAGGCATTCGCAGAGCCGGCGGAAATCGCTCGACTGGTCGTGCAGGTCCGGCTCGCGGACCTCGATGTAATGCAGGTGGGTGACCGGGCGGATCTCGATGTCCCGCACCTCGGCGCGCTTGCGCACCACCTGGCGATGCACCTGGCTTTCCGGCGGGATGTCGATGACGCAGTTGGAGAGCACCCTGGCGTTGCAGCCGAGCCGCCGCTTCGGCTTCAGGCCGCGCTTCTCGGCATAGCGCTCCTCGGACTTGGTGGCCGGGCTGATGGCATCCGGCCGCGAGGTGATCTGGAACTTCGCGAATTCGCCTTCGGAAAGCTGGATCTGGCAGCGCCCGCACATGGAGCGGCCGCCGCAGACGGAATCGAGATCGACCCCGAGCGCGCGCGCCGCGTCGAGCACGGTGGTGCCGGGCGGCACGAAGCCGCGCCGGCCGGACGGCGTGAAGACCACATAGACGTCGTCAGGGATGTCTAACGGACCGGAACTCGATACTGGGTCGGATTCTGACATGGACGCTCTTCTGTTGTGTCAGGCCCGGCGCCGCCGGCGTTCGCGGTTGCCGCGGGCGCTGACGACGTCGCCTTCCGCCGGCGCTTCGCGGAAGCGCTTGATCCAGCGGCGGCATTCGGGGTCGCGGCCCATCATCACGTCGGCGCCCATCACCGCGCCCATTTCCTCGGCATGCAGCGGGTTCATGATCGCCGAGGTCATCCCCGCATGGATCGCCATCGAGAGGAAGGCGGCGTTCATGCCGTGCCGGTTCGGCAGGCCGAAGGAGATGTTGGAGGCGCCGCAGGTGGTGTTCACCTTGAGCTCGTTGCGCAGCCGCCCGATCAGGTCGAAGGCGGAGCGTCCGGCGAGGTTGATGGCGCCGACCGGCATGACCAGCGGATCGACCACGATATCCTCGCGCGGGATGCCGTAATCGGCGGCGCGTTCGACGATCTTCTTCGCCACCTCGTAGCGCACGTTCGGGTCCTCGGAGATCCCGGTCTCGTCATTGGAGATCGCAACCACGGCGGCGCCGTATTTCTTCACCAGCGGCAGCACGACCTCGAGCCGCTCCTCCTCGCCGGTGACGGAATTCACGAGCGCCTTGCCCTTGTAGACCGCGAGACCTGCTTCCAGCGCCTCGACGATCGAGCTGTCGATGGAGAGCGGCACGTCGGTCAGCGACTGCACCAACTTGATCGACTCGGCGAGGATCGCCGGCTCGTCGGCCAGCGGGATGCCCGCATTGACGTCGAGCATGGTGGCGCCGGCCTCGACCTGGGCGATCGCGTCGGCCTCGACGCGGCTGTAGTCGCCCGCCGCCATCTCGGCCGCGAGCAGCTTGCGGCCGGTCGGGTTGATGCGCTCGCCGATGACGCAGAAGGGGCGTTCGAAACCGATCACGATTTCCTTGGTCGCCGAGCTTATGACGGTGTCGGTCATTCGACTTTGTCTCCCTGGAAGAGGCCGAGAATGGTGCTTACGAGGCCGCCGCGGCGCGTGCCGACAAAGGGGCGGCGTCGAAGCCTCCCTTGCCGTTGAGCGCGTAGGCACCGGCCTGGACCTGGTCGATCCATTCGACGGTCTTGGCAAGGCCGCCGAAGGGGTAGAAGTGCAGGTGCCTGATCAGGCAGTCCGGATCGGCCTCTATGCCGTCGGCGAGCCCGACCAGCAGCCGGTCCGGCGCCTGCACGGTCAGCAGCCGCGCGATGTTCCGGGTCTGCCGCGTGAGCACCCGCATGGAGGGGCCGATGCCGGAGACCTGGGCGAATTTCAGCAGCGTCTTGAGGGTCGCGAGGCCCGGCACGCCGATATGGATCGGCAGCTCGTTGCCCGCCGCCCGGATCGCCTTCTCCCATTTCAGGATGGCGGCGGCGTCGAAGCAGAACTGGGTCTCGATATAGCATTCGATGCCGGTTTCCCTGGCCCAGTCGTTCTTGGCCTTAAGCGCGGCGGCGAGGCCGCTCTCGGAAATGTCGGGCGAGCCTTCGGGGTGGCCGGCGACGCCGACCTTGGCGATCCCGGCGGCCTCGAGCCGGCCGCTCCGGAGCACGTCCATGGTCTCGGAGAAGCTGCCGGCCGGCTTGTCGACGCCGCCGCCGATCACCAGAACCTCGGTGACGCCCGCATCGCTGACCAGGCCGTCGAGATAGCGGGCGAGTTCGTCCGCGCCGGTGAGGCTGCGGGCGGCGATGTGCGGCACCGGCACCATGCCCTCGGCGCGCAGGCGCTTCGCCACGGCGATTGTGTCGGAGAGCTCGGAACCGGGGAGCTGGGTCACGTTGACTGTCGTGCCCTGGGGAAGCAGCGCGGCGAAGTCGTCGACCTTGGCGGCCGAGCCGGGCGTGGTCTCGACAGAGAAGCCCCGGATCAGGGCCTGGATATCCGACATGCCAGCGGCCATCGCGCTCTCCTTGCATCGGTACCGCGCAAGATCGCGCGGTTCTCCGGATGTAAGGCGAGCGGAGGCGTTCTGATGGCTGGCGCGCGTCACAACTTCTCTCAATTGCGACACGTGTTGTGAATCCGCCCCCGGCAATGACGTTGGAGCGCCTTTCCGGCGCCTGTCTAGGCTTCGGCGACAAAAGGTCTGGCCGGGCGCGGGATGCGGCTTTCCTCCCTGAGTTCCGATATCACCAGGGCGCGCAGCCGGTCCGCCACCGGGGAGAGTGCCCGGTCTTTGACCATCAGGAGATTATACGGAGCGAAGGCGATCGGCCGTTCCAGCGCCAGACGGGAAAGTCGCGCGCCGATCCGCTCCCCGATCAGCAGGTCGTGCACTTCCCGCGAAACCGGCGCGATCGCGGTCGAGGAGGAGAGAAGGGCGATCGTCACCAGCAGGGACGCGGTGTTGATCACGTTGTCGGGCGGCAGGATCCCGACACTGTAGAAGGCTTCGTCCACCGCCGTTCGGATCGGTGTCCCGCGCGCCTGCATGATCCATTCGTAGCTTGCGAGCTCCTCCAGCGAGACGCGCCGGGCGGAGGAGAGCGGATGGTCGTGCCGGACGACGAGGTCGATGGTCTCGCTCCGCCCGCTCTGGATATCAAGCTGGTGCGGCGAGACGTCCGGGGGGATCCGCCCGAGGACGAAATCCAGGCTGCCCGCGATCAGATCCCGGACCAGCGTGGTGCTGGGGCCGACATCGACATGGATCTCGGTCTCCGGATAGATCGCCTTCAGCTGCCGAATGGCGGGCGTGACATAGCCTACCGCCGGACCGGTTACCGCGCCGACCCGGACCACGCCGCCCGTGCCCTGCTGCAGCTCGCCGATTTCGCGGGACATTTCCCGCAAGATGATGAGGGCGGCCCGCGCGCGCCGGGCGATGACACGTCCGATCAGCGTGAAACTCAGGCCGCGCGGATGCCGCTCACACAATCTGACCCCGAGGATCCGCTCTATATCCGACAGCATGCGCGAGGCCGCCGGCTGCGTCAGGGCGATCGCGTCGGCGGCCCGGCCGAGCTGCCCATGGTCCGCGATCGCCACAATCAGACGCAGGTGGGGCAGCTTCAGACGATGTGTCAGTCCGATCTCCATGGAATAAACATATCAAAAATGGTATGTTATTGGTCATTAATCGCATTTGATTGGTATGATTGCTTCAAATACCCTCGACAATGGTCGATTAAGGCCCATGCGCACCGGTTGCTTGCCGCGGGAGCGGCGTCAGTACCGTCCGGAAAAGAGAGCGGCAAAGACAACGCGGGCGCAGAGAGGGAGGAATAAATGAAACGCACCTTGAGTCTGCTGGCGGCGGCTGCCGTTGGCCTGTCCCTGTTCACGTCCGTCGTCTCCGCCGCCGAGAAGGGCTATGTCGGCATTTCGATGCCGACCAAGTCCTCGGCCCGCTGGATTTCCGACGGCAATTCGATGGTCGAGCAGTTCGAGGCCGCCGGCTACAAGACCGACCTGCAATACGCCGAAGACGATATTCCGAACCAGCTCGCCCAGATCGAGAACATGATCACCAAGGGCGTCGACGTTCTGGTCATCGCCGCGATCGACGGGACCACGCTCTCCAACGCGCTGGAGAACGCCGCTGCCCTGGACATCAAGGTCATCGCCTACGACCGTCTGATCCGGGACAGCGGGAATGTCGACTATTACGCCACCTTCGACAATTTCAAGGTCGGGGTGCAGCAGGCGACCTCGTTGGTCAACGGCCTGAAGGCCCGGGGAGCGGGTCCCTATAATGTCGAGCTTTTCGGCGGCTCGCCGGACGACAACAACGCCTATTTCTTCTATGACGGCGCCATGTCGGTGCTGCAGCCGATGATCGATGCCGGCAAGGTGAAGGTGCTCTCGGGGCAGATGGGCATGGACAAGGTCGGAACCCTGCGCTGGGACGGTGCCGTGGCCCAGGCCCGGATGGATAACCTGCTCTCGGCCTACTATACCGACAAGCAGGTGAACGGTGTGCTGTCGCCCTATGACGGCCTCTCCATCGGTATTCTCTCGTCCCTGAAGGGGGTCGGCTACGGCTCCGGCGGGACGCCGATGCCGATCGTCTCCGGTCAGGACGCAGAGGTGCCGTCGGTGAAGTCGATCCTCGCCGGCGAGCAATATTCGACGATCTTCAAGGATACGCGCGAGCTCGCCCGGGTCACCGTCGGCATGGTCGACGCCCTGCTCAGTGGCGGCAAGCCGGAGATCAACGACACCAAGACCTACGACAACGGGGTCAAGGTCGTGCCCTCCTACCTTCTGGAACCGGTGATGGTCGATGCCGGAAACTGGGAGAAGATCCTGATCGGCAGCGGTTACTACACGGCCGATCAGATCAAGTAACCCCGACTGTCCGTCTTGGCCCGCCGGCACGGTCCGGCGGGCCGATTTTTGGATTGCGTCCCATGGATGACATTCTGGAGATGCGGCACATCTCCAAGAGCTTTCCCGGCGTGAAGGCTCTGGACGATGTCTCGCTGAACGTGCGCCGCGGTGAGATTCACGCCGTCGTGGGCGAGAACGGCGCCGGCAAATCCACCCTGATGAAGGTGCTGAGCGGGGTCTATCCCGCAGGCGATTACGACGGCGAGATCTTCTACGACGGCGAGATTGCGCGTTTCGGCGGCATCGCCGACAGCGAGGCGGTCGGCATCATTATCATTCATCAGGAGCTCGCGCTCGCCCCCTATCTCTCGATCGCCGAGAACATCTTCCTCGGCAACGAGATCGCCGTGCGCGGCGTGATCGACTGGCCGCGGACCTATGCCCGCGCCGAGGAGCTGCTGCGCAAGGTCGGGCTGAAGGAGTCCGCCTCGACTCCGGTCGAATCGCTCGGTGTCGGCAAACAGCAGCTGGTGGAGATCGCCAAGGCGCTGTCGAAACAGGTCAGGCTGCTGATCCTGGACGAGCCGACCGCGGCCCTGCAGGAGAACGACAGCGAAAAGCTCCTTGAGCTGTTGAAGGAATTCCGCGAGCAGGGCATTTCCTCGATCCTGATCTCGCACAAGCTGAACGAGATCAGCCAGGTCGCCGACAGCATCACCGTGTTGCGCGACGGGTCGACCGTCGCGACGCTCGACTGCCGGAGCAAGGAGATCAGCGAGGAGGTGATCATCCGCGCCATGGTCGGCCGCGACATGGCGCACCGCTATCCGGAGCGGGAGCCGAATATCGGTTCTGTCCTACTGGAGGTGGAGGGCTGGAACGTCTTCCATCCCGAGCATGCCGACCGGCAGATGATCCGCGACATCAATCTCAAGGTGTCCGCCGGCGAGGTCGTCGGCATTGCCGGACTGATGGGGTCCGGACGAACCGAATTCGCCATGAGCCTTTTCGGCCGCAGCTATGGGCAGAATATCAGCGGCCGGGTCCGCCTCCGCGGCACGGAGATCGACACCACCAGCGTCGAGAGCGCCATCCGCTTCGGCCTCGCCTATGTGACCGAGGATCGTAAGGCGCTCGGCCTGGTTCTGGACGAGAGCATCTTGCGCAACACCACACTGACCAACCTGGAGGCGGTCGCGGAGCATGGCGTGATCGACGATGCCCGCGAGCGCGGCGTGGCGGAGGAGTTCCGCACCGCGCTGAACATCCGCACCCCCGGCGTTTTCCAGCGCGTGGTCAATCTCTCCGGCGGCAACCAGCAGAAGGTGGTGCTGGCGAAATGGCTCTTTGCCGACCCAGAGGTGCTGATCCTGGACGAGCCGACCCGCGGGATCGATGTCGGGGCGAAATTCGAGATCTACAGCATCATCAACAAACTGGCCGCCGAGGGTAAGGGGGTCGTCATGATTTCCTCGGAGATGCCGGAACTGCTCGGCATGTGCGACCGGATCTATGTGATGAACGAGGGCAGCTTCGCCGGCGAACTCAGTGCCGCCGAGGCCAGTCAGGAAAAGATCATGTCCATGATCGTGACGGGATGAGAGCGCAATGAGTGATCAAGCCAAGACCTCCATAGCCCAGTACCTGGCGAGCCACCTCCGGGAGTACGGCATGCTGGCCGCGCTGGTCGTGATCATGGTGTTCTTCCAGTTCATGACCGACGGCACCCTGATGCGTCCGGTCAATCTCACCAACCTGTTCCTGCAGAACAGCTACATCATCATCATGGCCATCGGCATGCTGCTGGTTATTGTCTGCGGCCATATCGACCTCTCGGTCGGCTCCGTGGTCGGTTTCATCGGTGCGCTTGCGGCGGTTCTGCTGGTGCAATTGGAGTTGCCGCCGGTGCTGGTGGTGCCGCTTTGCCTCGCGGTTGGGGCCGCCATCGGGGCCGCCCAGGGCTACTGGGTTGCCTATTGGCGCATTCCCTCCTTCATCGTCACTCTGGCCGGCATGTTGGTGTTCCGCGGTCTCACGCTCTGGCTGCTGGAAGGCCAGTCGGTCGGGCCGTTCCCCAAGAGCTTCCAGGCGCTCTCGACCGGCTTCCTGCCGGATCCGCTCGGCCATCGCGGTTTCAACGTGACCGCGCTGGTTCTGGGCGGTCTTGCCGTTGCCGCCATCGTGCTGCTGGCGGTGCGGGCGCGGCGCCGGGCGCTGAGTTTCGGCATCGTCGAGGAACCCTTCGCCTTCTTCGCCGCCAAGAACGGCATCATCGCTCTTGCGATTCTCTACATTTCCTACCTGCTCTCAACCTATCGCGGCCTGCCCAACGTGCTGATGACCATGGCGGTGCTGATCGCCGTCTATACCTTCATCACCAATCGCACCGTCATCGGCCGGCGCATCTACGCCATCGGCGGTAACGAGAAGGCGGCCAAGCTTTCCGGGATCAATACCGAGCGTCTGACCTTCCTGACCTTCGCAAACCTGGGCATGCTCGCGGCGCTGGCCGGACTGATCTTCGCCGCCCGCCTCAATACCGCCACGCCGAAAGCCGGCGTGGCCTTCGAGCTCGACGTGATCGCCGCGGTCTTCATCGGCGGCGCGTCGATGTCCGGCGGGGTCGGAAAGATCGTCGGCGCCGTCGTCGGGGCCTTCATCATGGGTGTAATGAACAATGGTATGTCTATACTCGGGGTTGGGATCGACTGGCAGCAAGTCATCAAAGGGTTGGTGTTGCTGGCGGCAGTGATCTTCGACGTCTACAACAAGAGCAAGTCGAGCTAGGGGGCTGCCATGGCAGGACCGGACATGCAGCCGGAAGAGATGCGGGCGGCGGTCTATCCCGACCTCGCCGGGCGGACGGTGCTGATTTCCGGCGGCGCCACGGGTATCGGCGAAGCGCTGGTCCGCGCATTCGCTGCCCAGGGTTGCCATACCGCCTTCGTCGACATTGCCGAGGCGCCGGCACGCAGGCTGGTCGAAGAGCTCCTTGCCGACGGTCTGTCCGTCCTCTTCGAGCCCTGCGACATCACCGATACCACGGCCTACCAGAGCGTGATCCGCGAGATATCGGGCCGCGTCGGTCCGATCACGGTTCTGCTGAACAATGCCGCCAACGACGTCCGACATGGCTTGGACTCGCTGACCTCCGAACGTTTCGACGAGCTGGTGGCGGTCAACATGAAGCACGCGATGTTCGCCGCGCAGGCGGTCGTGCCCGACATGCAGCGCGCCGGGGGCGGTTCGATCATCAATTTCGGCTCCGTCGGCTGGATGATGGCGACGGCGGGCTATCCGGTCTATGCCGCGGCAAAGGCCTCGATCCACGGCATGACCCGCGGTCTGGCGCGCGAACTCGGGCCGGACGGAATCCGCGTGAACACGCTGGTTCCGGGCTGGGTGATGACCGAGAAGCAGCTGCGTCTCTGGGTCGACGATTCCGTGAAGGACCTGATCGCCAAGAGCCAGTGCCTGTCCGGCCAGGTCTTGCCGGAGCATATCGCGCAGATGGCCCTTTTCCTGGCCTCTGACGCCTCGAGCATGTGTTCGGCGCAGAACTTCGTCGTCGACGGCGGCTGGGTCTGAGCCAGGTCGTCGCCTTGGCGGAACATTTCTCACGCCGGCGGCCGTTTACCCGTCCGAGGTAAATGGCTTAAGGATGCTCGCATGATCGAAATCCTGTTTCTCCTGACCGCGGCCGGGATCTTCGCCGCGATCATGCTCGGCCCGGCCGCGCGCTCCGAGACCTGGCGGGCGATGGTGGCGCCGCTCGCCTCGATCATCGGCAGCGGATTCCTGGTCTCGGCACCGCTCCTGGGCCACGAGTTCGGCGGGCTGGCCATCGGGGGAATCGCGCTGCTCTGCGCCATGTCCTGGGCGATCGGCGGCGCGGTCCGCTACAATATCGCCTATGTCGAGCCGATGCTGGAGAGCGGCCAGCCGCCCCGCCATGTCGCCATTCTCGAGCGGCTCAGCACCTTCGTGCTGTTTTTCGCCTATGTGATTTCGGTGGCCTATTACCTGGCCCTGCTCGGCGCCTTCGTGATCAAGCTGGTCGCTCCGGGCGCCGACCCGGTGGCGGCCAAGGGAATCGCGACTGCGCTGCTCGCGCTGATCGGCTGGCTCGGATGGTCGGGCGGGCTGAAGCGGGTGATCGCCATGGAATCGACCGTGGTGGTCTTCAAGCTGGCGATCATCGGGGGCTTCCTGGCGGCGCTTGCGGCCTTCAACATCGAGGGCGTGCTCGACGGACGCTCCGTGCTGCCGCCGGCGCCGCGCGGCGATCTTGCGAGCCTGCCCGTGCTGCTCGGCATGCTGATCATGGTGCAGGGCTTCGAGACCTCGCGCTTCATCGGAGAGGAATTCGGCCGCCAGCTCCGGGTGCGGACCATGCGCTACGCCCAGCTCGCGGCGACCGCGATCTACCTCGTTTTTTTCGCCTTGCTCGGCCCGCTGATGAACGGCGCGATGTCGGGCAAGGGCGAGACCGCAATCATGGACGCGGCTGCAATCGTTGCACCGCTCCTGCCGATCGGCCTCACACTCGGCGCGATCGCAAGCCAGTTCAGCGCCGCGGTCGCCGACGCGATCGGCGGCGCCGGGCTGGCCCACGACGCCACCCGGCGCCTCAACGGCCACCAGGTCTATCCGCTCTTCGTCTTCGTCTCCGCCCTCGTGCTCTGGGAAACCGATATTTACGGCGTCATCGTGCTCGCGAGCCGCGCCTTCGCCGTCTACTACATGCTGCAATGCCTGGTGGCCGCGGTCGCGACGGCACGGAACGGGCATGCGAAAACTGCTATTGCGGCCAGGCTCGCCCTCGCGCTGCTCTGCGCGGCCGTCGCCATTTTCGGCGTGCCGGCCGAGTGACCGCCGGAACCGGCTGAGCGGCCCGGATCGGTCCCGGATATCAGTCCTGGGCCAGGAACTGGCCTTCGCCGCGGGCGACGGCGATGCGTTGCTGCAGCGCGGGCAGGGAGGCCGCGAAGCGCTTCAGATCCTGCCCGGCGAGCTTCTCGCCCGCCGGCAGCTTCACGCTCATCGGATTGCGCTGCTTGCCGTTTTCCAGCACTTCGTAATGCAGGTGCGGGCCGGTCGAGCGGCCGGTGGTGCCGACATAGCCGATCGTGTCGCCCTGCTTCACCCGGTCGCCCTGCTTCAGGCCGCGCTTGAAGCCGGACATATGCGCATAGGCCGTCTTGTAGCTGCTGTTGTGACGGATGCGGACATACTTGCCGTAGGCACCGTTGCGCCCGATGAAATCCACCACCCCGTCGCCGGCGGCCATGATCGGGGTGCCGCTCGGGGCCGCGAAGTCGGTGCCGCGATGCATCTTGGTATAGCCGAGGATCGGATGCTTGCGCTTGCCGAAGCCGGAGGAAAGCCGGGCGCCGTTGATCGGCGTGCGCATCAGCGTCTTGCGGACCGATTGGCCTTTCGGATTGAAGTAATCGGTGATCCCGCTCTTCGGCGTGTATTGGTAATAAGCCATTTCCTTGCCGGAGAGCGTCATCGCCGCATAGCGGATTTCGCCGACGCGCACCACGGCGCCCTCTTCGGTCGCATGCTCGTCATAGAGCACCTCGAACTTGTCGCCCGGCTGGATGTCGCGCTGGAAGTCCACGTCAAAGCTGAAGATCCGGATCATGTCATGCAGCACGGCGGCGGGAATATCGGCGTCCATCGCAGCCTCATAGAGGCTGCTCTTGATGGTGCCGGCACCGAAGCCGTCGGCACGTTTCAGCGCCTTTTCCTTCACCTCCGCCCGGTAGTCCCCGTCGTCGGTCAGGCGAACCTGGATGCTGCGTACAGGATCGGCCTTGAAGGAGAGCGAGACCAGGTTCGGGCCGGCCGCCTCGGCCGCGCCATCGGCGAGCGAGAGTTCGAAGAGCTGGCCGATCTGCATGCGACGCGGATCGTAGACCTCGGTGAGTGCGGAAATCGCCGCATGCGCGTCGCGGCGGTCGATATCGTTGCGGGTCAGAAGCTTCATCAGGGTGTCGCCGCGCTCGACCTTGACCGCCTTGGTCTGCACCGAGGCAGGGGAACCGTCCGGCGCAGTGATGCTGAAGGCATTGGCCTCGCTGATCAGCGCGGGAACCGCACTCGAGGCATCTGCCGTCGTCGGATCGGAATCAGGACCGATGGTCCCGAGAAGCGCGGACACGGCAATGCCGGCGAGAAGAACGGAGCCGAGAACGCCGGCGATGACTGCCGAACGTGAGCGAACCCGGTGATTCATGAAAGCGACCCCAAAAAACGCGACATTTAGCCCGATTTTGTTGTGAGGCGTGTGTGAAGTCAAGATTTAGTGTAATTGAATCAGCACAGTGGGCCGTCAACTTAAAGCGTAGATTTAATCTGCTGGTGGTTTTTCGCGTCGCTGTATAGTGCTGATCGTGACGCGCGGTCGCTGATATAGCGTGGCGGTGCAGGCAACGGAACCGAAATCGGCGGTCCGCCACGGCCGGAAACCTGTGTGGAATGGACAGTCCGCTGGCGGCTCGGGCCCTTGATGTCTGGGTGACAGCTAGATGCCGAGATGATGGAGAGACGGGGCGTCACTGTCTTACCGCTCCGGCCGGGCCGCCGCGCCGGGAGCGCAGCCTGCCTGAGCGGACGTGAGAACCTGTCCGTCTGCCGGTTCGGGCGGAAAATCGCCGCTGTCAAAAAAAGTGCAAATATGTAGTTGACGGTTTTGCGGGTGGGGTCGTATAAGGCGCCTCCCGTTGCGGGGCGGCGTGTTGAGCGGCGCGGCGGCGGGGGTCTCGGGAGCGGGTTTAAGGCTTTGTTTTCCGGGGGTTCGGACGGAGGTTCGGGCGGCTCTTTGACATTGTGGATATAGGAAAGGGATGCGCAGGCGGCGGCCTTGAGTGGTTTGCCGGTTTTCGATCAAATGATCGACCTGAGCAT
>NZ_JACZCQ010000012.1 GCF_014904705.1 Nisaea sediminum | reverse complement strand
CAACCGGGATATCGGCTTCATCGAGATCGGCCAGCGCGCGGCGGTGAAGGTCGATGCCTTCAACTACATGCGCTACGGCAGCATCGAGGGGCGGGTCGTCGCCCTCAGCGCCGATGCCGTGGTGCCGCAGGACGCGAACAACGCCGCCGGCGCCCCGGGCGCGGCGACCAGCGGGCCGCAGGCGGCGCCGCAGATGCTGTCCTACACGGCACGGATCGAACTGGAGCGGGAACATCTCCGCGTCGACGGACGGGACGTCCGCCTGGTGCCGGGCATGTCGGTGACGGCGGACCTGCTGACGGGGGAACGACGGGTGCTGGAATACGTGCTGCAGCCGGTGCTGCGCTATGCGAGCGAAGGGATGCGGGAGCGATGATCTATTATGGACAAAAAGGTATTAAACTTTGCGCCATAATAATAGCCATCTTGTATTGTGCTGGAATCACCAATGCTGCAAGCAAAAAAAATAATGAAAAATACGTACTCCTGAATTGCGGAAATGAATATTTTGTGGATAAAGAATTGTTTGTAAAAAACTTCAATATTGAAGGTCCGGTTTTTGTGAATACTATAATATCAACTAAGAAGCTGGAAAATTTGAATAGGTATAAAGCATTAAAGAATATACTGCACGGGGAAGACAAATTTTTCCGTCAATGGACGCATTTTGGAGAATTGCATGAGCAATGTGATGGTTCTTCGTGGTCAATCGTAGAAAATAAAAAGGATAAATTCAAGAAATTCAAAAAATATATAGTAAATAATGTGGACTTCTCAATATGTTGCAAAATATTTGAAGAGAAAGACAGCAATGGAAATGGGTCAGTTTATATTATTTATAATAACGATTTTATTGTTTTGAGATACAGAGATGACGTTTTGTACAGAATTATTTTTACGTTGAAGTTACATATTTCGACAAATTACACGATAGAAGCAGAAAAAGGTGTTTTTGAGAGGATCAAAAGCATCGAGGAACTAGCGCGCATATTTGATCTAACCCGAGACTTGATCGACTGTTTGATTCTGGAAAATGAGGCGTGTGATGTCTGATTTTTGGCAAAACGGAATCGATCTTTCCCCAGCGCAGGAGAATGCAATATCCGCCGCCTATAATCAATCGATTTGGCAAAGGCATCTCAAAGTTTTTGAATTAACCGGAAATCCTTGGCTTGAGTTTGCGGCAGCGATCAATAGTGGATTTCAAGATAGTGGCGCTGTTACTGCATCAGCGAAAATTGTTCAGAATTACATGGAGAATTATGTCTCGGCGAGACTAAGAGATCCCGGGGTTAAGGGGACACAGGAGGTTAGGTTAAGGGAACAGGTTAAGGGGACATGACTTAACTCGCCCGCTCAATTCGTGAAATGCGAGACAAGAGGGCCTCCGGTCATCCAACCCGTCACGTCCCCGGATCCCGCAGATCCGCCAGCCGTCCCCCTCCATGTCGCAATCAGTCATTCAGGCAGGCGTTTACCGGACAGTCCGGTCGAAAGACTTTCCCTAAATTGACGCCATCGGGCCCGTCACGTGCCGTCAACAAGGTCGTGCACCTGCCCGTCGGCGCCCGGAAGGGCAGTGCTGTTGCTTCTGGGAGTTCGGGGACCTGTCCATGGTGGAAATCTCGCTTTCGCGCCGTCTGCGGCGCACGCCCTTCAGCGACGGCGTCGAGGCCGCGGGTGTGAAGGGCTATACGGTCTACAATCACATGCTGCTGCCGACGGTCTTCCGCTCGGTGGAGGAGGATTACCGTCATCTGAAGGAGGCGGTTCAGGTCTGGGACGTTGCCTGCGAGCGCCAGGTCGAGATCCGCGGCCCCGATGCCGGCAGGCTCGTGCAGATGCTGACCCCGCGCAGCCTGACGCGGATGCTTCCCGGGCAATGCTATTACGTGCCCATCGTCGACGAGACCGGCGGCATGCTCAACGATCCGGTGGCGGTGAAGCTGGCCGAGGATCGCTGGTGGATCTCGATTGCCGACAGCGACCTGCTCTACTGGGTCAAGGGCATCGCCTTCGGCTACCGTCTGGATGTCCTGGTGGACGAGCCCGACGTCTCGCCGCTCGCCGTGCAGGGACCGAAGGCGGAGGACCTGATGTGCGCCGTCTTCGGCGAGCAGATCCGGTCTTTGCGGTTCTTCAGGTTCAGCCTCTTCGGCTTTGCCGGGCGGGACCTGGTGATCGCGCGCTCCGGCTATTCCAAACAGGGCGGGTTCGAGATCTATGTCGAGGGCGGCGATATCGGGATGCCGCTCTGGAACGCACTGATGGACGCCGGAAAGGATATGGATGTCCGGGCCGGCTGTCCGAACCTGATCGAGCGGATCGAGAGCGGGCTTCTCTCCTACGGCAATGACATGACCGACGACAATACGCCGCACGAATGCGGCCTCGGGCGCTTCTGCAACACGGAATCGGCGATTGGCTGTATCGGCCGCGACGCGCTTCTCCGGGTCGCGAAGGAAGGGCCGGTGAAGCAGATCCGCGCCATAGCCATCGACGGGCCGCCCGTTCCGCGCTGCGATCGTCACTGGCCGATCCTCGCCAAGGGTCAGAATGTCGGCCGGGTTTCCTCCGCGGTCTGGTCGCCGGATTTCAAGACCAATGTCGCGATCGGAATGGTGAAAATGACCCACTGGGATCCGGGAACGGCGGTGACGGTCGAAACGCCCGAAGGGCCGCGGGAGGCAATGGTCCAGGAAGGTTTCTGGAACTGAGGACGGGCCGGGTTCGGGCTGTGGCGAGAGACCCGGAACATCCTTCCGGCGCCTGACCGGAACGAGCCGTCGCAGCCCGTTTCCGGTGCCTTCGCCCTTTGCCGCCCGCGCGCCCTCCCGCTATCCTCATCCCCAGAACGGGATCAAATCCCGCAGACCGGGGAAGGCCATACATCGATGAAACAGCCCGCGCTCAATCCGTGGTTCGATATCGGCGACACCATACCGCCGATCGATCTGAAGCTTTCGGACGGCAAGCCGAAGCCGCCGAACCGGATGGCGGGCAGCATCGCCGTGGTGCATGTCTCGGACGATGCGGGCGCAGAAGAGGCCGCTGCCGCGCTCGAGAAGCTGCGCGGAGAGCTGGAGGCGGTGGGGGCCAGCCCCTATCTCGTGCGCCGCGCAGCGCCGGTGCGCAACCTTGCGCTGGAGAAGAAGCTCGGGCTCGGCTTTCCGGTGCTCGCGGACGAGCCGGGGGCGCTGGCGCATAACGTCAATCTGAAAGGCAACGGCACGCTGCTCGTCGGCCCGGACACGCGTCTGCTGGCGGTCCTGCCCGCCGCGCCGGGCGAGAGCGTGGAGGCGCATTTCGCCACCGTGATGAAAGCGGTCGGAGAGGCGACCCCGACGGCGTTCCGGCCGGGGCCGGCGATCCAGGCGCCGGTGGTGCCGATCCCGCGCGTGCTGAGCCCGGACTGGTGCCGCTGGCTGATCCATGTCCATGACACCGAAGGCAGCGAGCCGTCCGGCTTCATGCAGCAGGAAAAGGGCAAGGGCGTCCTGAAGACCGATCCCTCGGTCAAGGTGCGGCGCGATCATGTGATCGCCTCCGGCAGCGCGCTCGAGAAGCAGATCGAGCAGATCTTCGCCCGCCGGGTGATCCCGGAGATCCAGAAGGCGACGCATTGCCCGATCCAGCGTCACGAGGAATTCAAGATCGTGCGCTACAGCGGTGCCGACGGCGGGCATTTCCGTGCTCACCGGGACAACACGACGGCCGCGACGCAGACCCGGAAATTCGCGGTCACGCTCAACCTCAATACGGGCGCGGAGGCGGAGGGGGCAGGTGACTATACCGGCGGCTATCTCGTCTTCCCGGAATCCGGCGATTTCGGCTACCGCCCGGGCCCCGGCGATGCGGTTGCTTTCTCCTGCTCCCTGCTGCACGAGGCGCGTCCGGTCACCAGCGGCGAACGCTACGTCCTGCTCGCCTTCCTGCATTGAGGAGGCATGCCCGGTCAAATCGACGCAGGGTCTGGCAGTCTTGATATAAGTCAAGGATTGACTGTGAAGCGCCTGCTTTGCTCCCCGGCATTCCGGCCGGCCATGCGCCCCGGAGGGATCGCTGAAAGGGGGCGGAAATGGGAATCACAGAGCGTATCGACCGGGTGACGCAAATCGATCCGGCTTACCGGATGGCGCTGCCGCCAGCGCCGCGTTCGGTGAAGATCGAGCTGACGGCGCGGTGCAATCTTGCCTGTACCTTTTGCGCCCGTTCGATGTCGCTCCGCCGGCATGCCGACATGGACCGCGCTTTCTTCGACCGGCTGACCGTCGAGATGCGCCAGGCCGGGGTCGAGGAACTCGGCCTGTTCTATCTCGGGGAAAGTTTTCTTTTGCCCTGGCTCGCCGACGCGGTCCGGTTCGCGAAGGAGGAGGCGGGCTTTCCGTATGTGTTTCTC
Source organism: Nisaea sediminum (assembly GCF_014904705.1). NCBI lineage: Bacteria > Pseudomonadati > Pseudomonadota > Alphaproteobacteria > Rhodospirillales > Thalassobaculaceae > Nisaea > Nisaea sediminum. The sequence goes on along the minus strand of NZ_JACZCQ010000012.1, from coordinate 42,149 downwards.
ACGACCAACGGCACCGTCAGCACGCCGGAGCGGGTCGAGGCGGCGATCCGGGCCGGGTTGGACAGCCTGAAGTTCTCCATGAACTACGCCGATGCCGGCCAGTTCCAGAGCGTCGCCCAGGTTAAGCCCAAGCTCTACGCCGCGATCGAGCGCAATCTGCGGAGCGCCGCCGAGGTGCGCGACCGGGTCCATGCGGAAACGGGGCACCGCTGCGGGATCTATGCGAGCTACATCGAATATGACGGTGAGCAGGGCGACCGGATGCGGGAGACCGTGGCGCGCATCGCCGAGGTCGCGGACGAGGTCTATGCCTTGCCGCTCTACAACCAGGCCTCGCTTGTGACCGAGCGGGAAAAGGCCCGGGGATGGGCGCCGACGGCGGGCAATCGCGGCCGCGCCGGCGCGCTCCGCGATGCATTGCCCTGCTGGTCGATCTTCACCGAAGGGCACGTGACCTGGGACGGCCAGCTGAGCGCCTGCTGTTTCGACCATGACGGCCGTTTTCATATGGGAGACCTGACCACGACGCCGTTCCTCGAGGCCTGGCATTCCGACAGGTTTCGGGATCTGCGGGCGGCCCATCTGAGGAAATCGGTCGCCGGAACGCCCTGCGAGTCCTGCGTCGCCTATCAGTGAGACATCCTCTCCGCGTGCCTTCGATCAGCGACCGGGCTTGGGAATTCTTGCGCGCGGGGCGCCGTCTCCGAGCACGATCACGTCCATGGGCACGTCCCAGGGCATCGGGAAGATCGTCTTCAGCGTACATCCGGGCAGGCCGACGCCGATGATCCGCGGGCGCGGTTCCAGACGCGCGAGGGTCATGTCGTAATAGCCGCCGCCATTGCCGAGCCGGAAACAGGCCTCGTCGACCCCGACAAGCGGCGAGATCACCAGATCCGGCAGACAGGTCTCTCTGCTCGCCGGCACCGGAATGTTCCAGATCCCGCGCTCCATCTTCGCCCGGGGCTCCCAGCGCCGGAAGGAGAGCGGCTGGCCCTTCTGCTCGACGACCGGCAGCAGGATCCGCGCTCCCGCCTCATGGGCCACCCTCATCCACGGTCTGAGGTCCGGCTCGCCACGGATCGGCCAATAGACCGAGACGTTGCGGCCTTCGAGGGAACCGGTCACGGAGGTCAGGTCGCGGATGATCGCCTCTGTGGCGGCACCGCGCTGTTCCGGGGCGAAGGATCTGCGCAGGTCGTAGAGCCGCTGACGTTCGGCGCGGCGGAAGCGCTCGACATCGCGCCAAGTCTCCGGATCGACCGGCTGGCCGTTGATCAGGGTGTGCAGAAAGCAGGCCGCTTCACCCCCCGCCGTCTCGTCCGCCATTACCGCTCCCTTCTCCCGGGGATCAAATGTTGAGCAGGAAGATCCGCGTCACCGCGATGGTGGCGAATTCGAGATAGAGGATCATCGCGATCAGGATGCCGTAGCGCTGGATGTCGCTCATCAGCTTGGACTTCCGGTTCCGCGCGGCGGTGCTGAAAGTCCCCCATTTCGAGGTGACATAGGCGATCTTGCTGTTCTCGGCTGCCTGCCACCATTGCAGGCTGACGATCACGGCTGCGCTGGCGAGGCTGAAGACCCAGACCATGAAGAGCAGCAGACGGGCGAGGTCCTTGTCCTGCCAATGCGTCCACTCGCCGTAGCCGGTCACGAGCGTCGCGCCGACGGAGAAATAGAGCACGGAGCGCCATTGCTGAGTCTTCGCGAAACGCAAATTGTCCGAGGCGTCCCTGTAGATCGCGAGGAACTCGGCATGGGTCGTTTCCGCCAGCTCGCTCGGCATGTCCTCCGCCGGGTTGAGCGGATCGGGGCGCGGTTCCTCTTCGGTGTCGATCGGGTTGAGCGTCTTGGCCATGGAACGGCTCCTTCACGCATGCGGCCTTTGCCGGCCGCCGGGCTCTCCCATCCCCGAAGAGTGTGCCCGATATCGCGCGAAATTGGAATTTCCTAATTGTTGCCGGGGCTTGGTCCGGCCCTGCCGGTTCAGAGCGGAAGGAAGGCGAGCCCGCCCGCAAAGCTCGCGGCGCCCGCTGCGGCGGCAAGCAGCAGGTTTCGCCGGGCGAGGAAATAGACCGCGAAGCCGATTGCGACGGCGCCGAGGCGGAGGACGAGCGGCGTTTCCGCGAGGTCGCCCGTCGGCAGCACCGCCATGCGGCTGATCAGCCCCGCGACGGTGGCGTAAGAGACGCAGGCGATCCAGCGGAAGAGCGCGCCTTCGGTGTCGATCTTGGAGGCGAGCAGGGCGCCGAGCGCGCGCCAGAGGAAGGTGACCGACGCCGCCAGCAGGACGAGGGCGAGGGGCGTGATGGCGGTGCCGCTCATCGCCGCCTCCCCAGGAGGGCATAGGCAAACGTGCCGCCAATCACGCCGGTCAGCAGCACGCCGTAATTCGGCTCCAGCGCGTGCAGCGGAGGGCCGAGCACAGCGCCGGTCGCGACCGCGAGGATCACCAGCCGGTCCCGGTTCTGCGCGAATAGCAGCGAGAGAAAGACCACGTTCAGGAAGACCAGGGTCAGCCGCGCGATCTCCGGCATGTCGGCGGAGAGCCAGTAGCCGGCGAGTGTGCCGATACAGCCAAAAGTGATGCAGAGCGTGGCGACCGGCCAGTAATAGGCCATCGCGGAGGCGACCGGCATGCGCTGGGAGGCGGCCATGCCCATGGGCCAGGTCGAGGCGGACATCAGATGCGCGATCAGCAGCTGGCGCGGCAGATCCGGCGTCGCGCTGCGGAACGTGCCGACCAGGATGGTCGCCATCGGAAAGAAGCGGACGCTCGCCATCGATACGGCGAGCAGGATTACGAAGAGGTCGGCGCCGGAAGCGCTGAGGTCCGCCATCGCCACCTGGCCCGGCATGGCCCAGACCAGCAGGGTCGAAAGGAAGGCCTCGAAGGCCGAAAAGCCGGTCGCGTGGGCCATGGAACCGAAGCCGAGCATGGTGGAGAAGACGACGATCGACGGCACGGCGAGCCCGTGACGAACACCTTCGTTGAATGCCGCGCGGCGGTCCGGCCCTGGGCCGGACGCCTCTGTCCCCACCTTCATGTCTTCCTGGGTCCCTAAATGATCGGAACCCGAAACCTGCCAGATCGTGCCCGGCCGTGGCTACGAAAAGCCGACGCCGCAAAGCGCGGGGAGTGGGACTGTGCGACCTGAGAGACGGAAAGTCCCGAGAATCCATAAGCCTATCGGGGAGCGCCGCAGAGCTTTCGCATGTTTGGCGCTGAAGCGCGAAACCGATTGGCGGCCCGGGTTCCGGCAAGCGAAATTTGGCATATTGCGTCTGGATTCAATGCGGAAAAGCGGACACACTCCCCGGCTTGAAAAGGGTGCAACAAGAAAAACACTTCAAAAGCACCGGCATCTGACGAGCGAGCCAGGGAGGCCGTATAAATGCATCAGGACCGACTGATCGAAGTGAACGATCTTCGGGTACATTTTCCGCTGGACGATCAGACCGTTAAGGCGGTCGACGGGGTTTCCTGGCACATCGATCGGGGCGAGACTCTGGCCGTGGTCGGGGAGTCCGGGTCCGGCAAGTCCGTGACCGCGATGACGCTCATGCGGCTGACTGACTATGCGGGCGGTCAGATCGTTTCCGGAGACATCAACTTCCGGCGCAAGAACGGCGAAGTCATCGATATCGCGACCTCCGCGCAGGGTGTGATGCGGGATATCCGCGGCAACGACATTTCGATGATTTTCCAGGAGCCGATGACCTCGCTGAACCCGGTGTTCACGATCGGCTTCCAGATCGCCGAGACGATCATGTTGCACCAGGGCAAGAGCGAGCAGGAAGCGCTCGACATGGCGCTCGAGATGCTGAAGCTGGTGCGCATTCCGGAGCCGGAAAAACAACTCACCCAGTATCCGCACCAGCTCTCCGGCGGCATGCGCCAGCGCGTCATGATCGCCATGGCGCTCGCCTGTCGGCCGAGCCTGCTGATCGCGGACGAGCCGACCACCGCGCTCGACGTGACGATCCAGGCGCAGATCCTCGATCTGATCAAGATGCTGCAGCAGGAAATCGGCATGTCGGTCATGTTCATCACTCACGACATGGGTGTCGTGGCCGAGGTGGCGGACCGGGTCGTCGTTATGCTGAAGGGCGAGAAGGTCGAGGAAGGCCCGGCCGAGCAGATCTTCCACGAGCCCCAGCATCCCTACACCAAGGCCCTGCTCGCGGCGGTGCCGAAGCTCGGGTCCATGAAAGGCAAGACCTTCCCCGCCAAGTTCGCGAATGTGGACGTGAATCGGGCCGAGGGCGACGTCGTGAAGGAAGGCGCCAGTGCCGAGGCGACGCTCGAGGAGATGCAGGACACGGTGCGGCACGAGGCGGCACCTCTGCTCAAAGTCGAGGGGCTGACCACGCGGTTCGATATCCGCAAGGGCATGTTCGGTGCGGCGACCGCACGGGTGCATGCGGTCGAGGGCGTCTCCTTCGAGTTGCAGCCGGGCGAAACCCTGGCGCTTGTCGGCGAGTCCGGCTGCGGCAAGTCGACCACCGGCCGTTCGATCATCAAGCTGGTGGAGCCGAACCGCGGCAGCATCCAGTTCGAGGGCACCGAGCTCATGGGGCTCGACCCGAAGAAGATGCGTCCGCTCCGCCGCGACATGCAGATGATCTTCCAGGATCCGTTCGCGTCCCTGAACCCGCGCATGACGGCCGGCGCGACGATTGCCGAACCGATGGTCGTGCACGGTCTCGCCAAGGGCAAGGAAGCGGACGAGCGGGTGGTTTCCCTGCTTCGCCGCGTCGGCCTCGATTCCGAGCATGCCGAGCGCTATCCGCATGAATTCTCCGGCGGCCAGCGTCAGCGCCTCTGCATTGCCCGCGCGCTTGGCCTCGGACCCAAACTGATCATCGCCGATGAGGCGGTGTCGGCCCTGGACGTGTCGATCCAGGCGCAGGTGGTGAACCTGATGATGGATCTGCAGGAGGAATTCGGCCTCGCCTACCTCTTCATCAGCCACGACATGGCGGTCGTGGAGCGGGTCAGCCATCGGGTCGCGGTGATGTATCTCGGTGAGATCGTCGAGATCGGGCCTCGGGCGGCGGTGTTCGAGAACGCCCAGCACCCCTACACCAAGAAGCTGATGTCGGCCGTGCCGGTCGCCGATCCGTCCCGGCGCAAGCGGGAGCTCAACCTGATGACGGACGAGATCCCGAGCCCGCTGAAGCCGATGGGCTACGAGCCGCCGAAGCGGGAATATCGCCAGGTCGGCGAGGGACACTTCGTTCTGGAGAACTGAGCGACCTTTCGCTCGGTTGCATCACTGTTTGGAGAACGGCGCCTCAAGGCGCCGTTTTTCTTTCCCGTGACAAGGTTCCTCACCGCAGGTGACCCTCCGTTGCGACAAAAAAAACCCCGCCATCCGGCGGGGTTTCTCGTTTGATGTTTGCCGCTTACCGGGTCCGCAGTTTCGGATCCAGCATGTCGCGGACCGCGTCGCCGAAGAGGTTGAAGCCGAACACCGCGATGGTGATCGCAAGCCCCGGCCAGACCGGGACCCACGGCGCGCTCTCGGCATATTCCTCAGCTCCGCCCTGCAGCATCAGGCCCCAGGCCGGCGTCGGCTCCTGCACCCCGAGACCGAGATAGGAGAGGGAGGCCTCGAGCAGGATCGCTTCGCCGAGGAAGGCCGTCAGCATGATCAGGAACGGCGCCACCACGTTCGGCGCGATATGCTTCATGATGATCCGGAAATGGCCGTAGCCGATCGACCTTGCGGCATCGATATAGGGCATTTCGCGGACAGCCAGCGCGCTGGAACGCACGACGCGGGCGCAACGTGGAATGAACGGGATGGTGATGGCGATGATCACCTTGTCCGTCCCGGTCCCGAAGATAGAGACGATCGCCAGCGCCATGATGATGAGCGGAAACGCCATGAACACGTCGATGACCCGCTGCATGATCAGGTCGAGCCAGCCACCGAAATAGGCGCTGGCCACACCGAGTATCAGTCCGCCGAACGCGCCGATGATGGCGCAGGCGAAACCGACGAAGAGTGCGGTCCTGGCGCCGTAGACGATGCGCGAGAACAGGTCGCGTCCGAACTGGTCCGTGCCGAGCAGGAAGTCGAGGCTCGGCGGAACCAGCATGTACTCAAAGCTGTTCGCTTCCGGATCGTAAGGCGCGATCACGTTGGCGAAGAGCGCCATCGTCAGCATGACGATGATGACGACCGCGCCGCCGGCGCCGAGCGGCTGGCGCCGGACAAGGCGGCTGAGATGGTCCCAGATCGTCTTCCGGCGGAATCCGGTATTGGTCTCTGGGCTCACGTCCATAGTGGTCATGTCTCAGATCTCCCTTAGCTGTACCGGATTCGCGGGTCGAGCCACGCATAGAGCACGTCGACGACGAAGTTCATGACGACGAAGATCACAACCACCAGCATCACCAGTGCCTGGGTCAGTGTGAAATCGGACTGCGTGACGGACTCGACGAAGAGCTTGCCGATGCCGTTCAGGTTGAAGACCTGCTCCGTCACCACGAGCCCCCCCATGAGGAAGGCGAACTCGATGCCGATGATCGTGACCACCGGGAGCATGGCGTTCTTCAGCGCATGCTTGTTGACGATGACCTTTTCGATCAGGCCTTTCGCCCGGGCTGTGCGGACGTAGTCCTCGCCCAGGACCTCGAGCATCGCCGACCGGGTCATGCGGGTTGCGACCGCCGAGTAGCGATATCCGGTCGCCAGCGCCGGCCAGATCAACTGTGAAAGATTGTGCGCGGGATCTTCCCAGATCGGCACGTAGTGAATTGGCGGCATCCATGGACGGCCGAGGAATTCCTGCGTGCCGATCAGAAGTCCGAGAATGATCAGGATACCGAGCCAGAAAGACGGCATCGCGATGCCGGCAATGCTGAAGCCACGGACGAAATAGTCGGTCATTGTGTTCTGCTTGGCGGCCGAGATCACACCCAGCGGAATAGCGATGACGATCGAGGTCAGGGTCGCCATGATCGCGATTTGCAGCGATAGCTGAAAACGGATTCCGATCTCGTGTTCGACGGCCCGTCCTGTCCACATGGAGGTGCCCAGGTCGAATGTCAGGAAGCCTGCCATATAGTCCACGAACTGGATGTAGATTGGTTCCGATAGGCCGAGCTGCTCTTGGCATTGCTTGATCTGCTCTGGATCCGCGTAGGACCCTTCGCCACCAAACTTGATCAGGCAGATGTCGCCAGGAACAAGTCGGAGAAGAAGGAATACGAGAATAGCCGCGCCGAGGAGGGTGGGCAGCAGCATGAGCATGCGTTTGACGATGTATCCGTACATGCCGTCCGTCGTTTCCGAATTTAGCTGATAAAGGATGGCCGCCCCGCACCGGCGGGACGGCCAAGTTCAGTCGTCTGGGATCAGCCGCCGAGCTGACGCTTCTTCTCGGCCTGATCGATCCAGATATTGTCCAGAGCCTGGTTCAGATAGTGGCTCGGCGCGATCTTCCAGCCCTTCACGTAGGAACGGTGCGGGTTGATCTTGTACCACCAGAGGGTGATGAACTGGGAAGCCAGCTCGTCCAGAACCCGCTTCTCGTACTTGCGGATGAGTTCGCGCTGCTTGCCTTCGTCGCCTTCGGCCAGCAGTTCGTCATACCACTTCACCAGCTGCTCGTCCTGGAAGTAGGCATAGTTGGCACCCGCTCCCGGAAGGAACTTCGAGATGTCGGCGATCGGGTTGATGATCGACTGACAGTTGAAGTCGAGCGAGATCGTGAAGTCCTTCTTGGACCGCAGCGTCGCGTAGAACGGAGTGGAGGGCTGGACCCACTGGTCCGCCTCGACGCCGATCTTTTTCCACTGATCGATCAGCCAGGTGCCGACAACCTTGTACGGCTGGTCGACGCCGCGGTTGTGCAGGGTGATCTTCAGGTTCTCGTGACCGGCTTCCTTGAGCAGACGCTTCGCTTCCGCCCGGTTCGCCTCGATGTCGTTGCCGTAACCGGCGAGCTGGGACAGTTCGGCCTCGGTCGCCGCCAGCGGGTGACCCGGGAACACGATACCGCCGACCGTTTTCACGATCGCGATCTTCGAGAGGTACTGCGAACCGCCCTTGCGGTCGATGGCGAGGGACAGGGCACGCCGGACGCGCGCGTCGTCCATCGGCTTGACCTCGTGGTTCGGCGTTACGATGAGGACGCAGTTCCAGTCGCTTTCCTGCACGGTGATCTGATCACCGAGGGCAGAGACAAGGTCGTCACGCGCCTTCGGCGGGAAGCCGCGGAACTCGATATCGGCCTGACCGCCGCGGATCGCCTGCAGGCGAACCGACATTTTCGGAGCCGCGATCGCGGTGAAGCCGTCGAGATACGGCTGGCCCTTGTGATGGTAGCCCTCGTACTTGACGCCCTTCACGTGGCTGCCCGGAACGTATTCGGCGAACTTGAAGGCGCCGGAGCCGTTCACGTTCTTCTGGTGCCAGGTGTAGCCGTGCTCGTCGAGGTCCTTCTTCGCGTAGATGAAGTTGAACGGCATGGCGACGGACGGCAGGAACGTGCCGCTCGGGTTCTTCAGCTTGAACTCGACCGTATAGTCGTCCGGCGTGGTCACCGATTCAACCATCCGGAAATAGGCGATGCGGTTCGACGCGATGCCTTCCGGCGGGAAGATGATCTTGTCGAAGGTCGCCTTGACGTCATGCGCGGTCAGCGGCGTGCCGTCATGGAACTTGATGTCCTTGCGGATCTTGAAGGTGTATTTCGTGCCACCCTCGGTCGGCTTCGGAACGGTACCCTCGCAGACGTCGCAGACAAAGTCGGTCGGCGAGGACGGATTGTCCGGATTGACCCGGATCAGGACGCTGTAGAACGGCCGGATCGGGTGGATCATGCCGAAGGTGGACTCGATATGCGCGTCGAAGGACGGGATATTCGAGCCGACCACCATGCGCAGTTCGTCACCGTATTGCGGTGTTTCGGCCTTCGCGGCGGCGGGGCCGAAGAGGGCCGCGACACCGATGGCCAGCGCTGTGGTGGCGGTAGACCGCCAAAACTTCTTCATGGACGTAACTCCTTCCCTACATACGGAATTTTTTTGTTTGAGAGGCGCGGTTGGTCACGCGCAGCAACGCTTCTTCGCATAGCGAAGAAGAGACTCTTGCCATTTGGGAGCGTTGCCTGACGTTCCTCCGTTCGCCTACCCTTTCGTCGGTCTGCTAACCGTTGTTTCCCGGTCTTCCAGCCGTACGAACTGTATACCATTGTCCCGGCTTTCGATTTCCGGTCAAGGAATCTGTGCAATACGGCAGAGGCTTTTCCGGAGTACGGGAACGCAACAATAATTCTGGGAGGATGAACGGCTCATGGTTAAAGCGCTATTCTTCGATGTCTTCGGGACCGTGGTCGACTGGCGCAACAGCATCGCTTGCGAAGTTGACCGGCTGTCCGATGAGAAGGGGCTCGGTATCGACGGTCAGGCCTTCGCGCTGGCTTGGCGCCGGCGCTACCAGCCGGCGATGAAGGCGATCCGGTCCGGAAACCGGGGATTCGTCGCGCTGGACACGCTGCATCGGGAAAATCTGCTGGAGGTGCTGGACGAGTTCGGTGTCGACAGCCTGAGCGACGCCGAGATAGACGACCTGAATCGGGCCTGGCATCGGCTTTCGCCATGGCCGGACAGCGTGCCGGGACTGACGCGGCTGAAGAAGAAGTTCATCATCGCCACCATGTCCAACGGCAACGTCGCCCTCATGGTCAATATGGCGAAGAACGGCGGACTGCCGTGGGACATGATCCTCGGCGCCGAAATTTCGCAGAGCTACAAGCCGCAGCCGGAGACCTATCTGACCGGCTGCCGCCTGCTGCATCTGGCGCCCGAGGAATGCATGATGGTCGCCGCGCACAACAGCGATCTGGTCGCCGCCCGGGATCTCGGACTCAAGACGGCCTTCATCGCCCGGCCGACCGAATACGGACCTGAGCAGACGGTCGATTTCAAGGCCGAGCACGATTTCGACGTCATCGCGGAGTCCATGGAAGGCGTCGCCGACAAGCTTGGCTGCTGAACGCGGGAGAGGGAGCATGAAAAATGGCCGCAAAGAGCCCGATCGAGACTTTCGCCGGTTTTGTCGCCGGCCTTGATAAGACGCAACTGCCGGATAGCACGCGTCATCATGCCCGGCGCTGCGTGCTGGACTGGTTCGCCGCTGCGGTGCCGGGAGGGGTTCTGCCACCAGCAACTCTTCTCGAGAACGCGATCGCCGAGGATCTCGACCGGGGAATGTGCAGGATTGTTCCGTCGGGCCGTCATGCGACGGCGCGGGCGGCGGCACTGATTAACGGGGCCGCGTCGCACACCGTCGAGTTCGACGATATCTACCGGGACGGGCTGTTCCATCCGGGCGTGGTGGTAATCCCGGCGGCGCTCGCGCTTGCCGAGGACAAGGGCGTTTCCGGCGATATATTCCTGCGCGCGGTCATTGCGGGCTACGAGACCGCCAACCGGATCGCCGCCGCGGTCAATCCGGCGCATTACGATTTCTGGCACACGACCGCGACGGTCGGCTTCTTCGGCGCAGCTGCCGCGTCTTCCGTGGTGCTCGGTCTGACTGCGGCGCAGACGGCGCATGCACTGGCCAGCGCCGGCACCATGGCGGCGGGACTGCAGCAGGCGTTCCGTGCCGAGGCGATGAGCAAGCCGCTGCATGCCGGCCGCGCGGCCGAAGGCGGCGTGCTTTCGGCGCGCATGGCGGAAGCGGGGATCACCGGCGCACTGGACATTCTCGACGGTGCGGCCGGGTTCGGCGCCGCGATGAGCCGGAACGTCGATTGGACGGCGGCGGTTGCCGGTCTCGGGACGGACTGGACCATTGAGCGGACGACGCAGAAGAACCATGCCGCCTGCGGTCATGTTCACGCCGCTGTGGACGCCGCCCGTGAAATCGTCACGGCGAACGGCCTCAAGGCCGGCGAGATCGCCCGCATCGAGGTCGGATCCTATGCGAAGTCGCTCGAAATCTGCGGCAATGCCGATCCGAAGACGGCGTTCGAGGCGAAGTTCTCGCTGCCCTATTGCGTCGGCGCGGCGATCGCGACCGGTGCCGTGCGCATCGCCGCCTTCACGCCCGAGGCGCTTGCCGACCGGGACATTCGAGCGGTCGCGGCGAAGGTCGACCATTCGGTCGATCCGGATTGCGAGGCGGCGTTCCCGAAGAAGCGGTCCGCGCGAGTCACGATCGAGACGGTAGACGGACGTCACTTCAGCCACTACGCGCCGACCCGCAAGGGCGATCCCGACGCTCCGCTCAGCGATGCGGAGCTCGATGCCAAGTTCACCGAACTGGCGGCGGACGTCCTTGGCGCCGAGAGCGACGCTCTGCGAGAAGCGATCTGGGGTATCGACAAGCTGCCGACACTGGCGGATCTGCCGGTCAGGGTTCCGGCGCTCAAAGCCGGATAGCACCGGCGCGGGCCGCAATCTTTCCCAAGTCATCGCCACATGTTGACGGAAAGCGCTGTTGAGCGAATGGCGTCCGGATGGGACAGTCGCCCGCCAATAAGAAACACCGGGAGGCGGACTTGGACTTCAGTTTGAGCGAGGAGCAGCGGCTCTTTCAGGATGCGGTGCGCGGCTTCGCGGAACGTCATCTTCGCGATGGGGCGCTGGCCCGGGCGCATGAGGACGGCTTCCCGTTCGCGATCGCGAAGCTGATGGCCGAGCAGGGCCTGATGGGCATCACCTTCGCCGAGGAGGATGGCGGGCAGGGCGGTACGGTGATGGACGCGGTGCTCGCGATCCAGGCCGTTGCGGAAGTCTGCCCGCGCAGCGCCGACGTCATCCAGGCCGGGAATTTCGGTCCTATCCGCACCTTCGCCGAATATGCGACCCCGCTGCAGAAGGAGAAGTGGCTGACCCGCCTGCTCGCCGGCGAGATCGCGATCTCGCTCGGGATGAGCGAGCCGGAAGCGGGCTCCGCGGCGACCGAACTCGTCACCTCGGCGACACCAGACGGAGACGGCTTCCGCATCAATGGCAGCAAGGTCTTCTCCACGCATAGCCCCGAGGCGGAGATCTTCCTGATCTATGTGCGCTACGGCCCCGGGATCGACGGCATCGGCTCCGTAATCCTCGAACGCGGGCAGGAGGGGTTTACCTTTGGTGAGCCGGTGCGCTATGTCGGCGGCGAGCACTGGTGCCAGCTCTATTTCGACAATGTCTTTGTCCCGGCGGAGAACGTGCTCCTTGGCGAGGGCGGGTTCCGCAAGCAGATCTCGGCTTTCAATGTGGAGCGGATCGGGAATTCCGCGCGGGCGCTCGCCTTCGGCCGGCATGCCTTCGAGATCGCCAGGGAACACGCTCTGACGCGCAAGCAGTTCGGTCGCGAGCTGGCCGATTTCCAGGGCATCCAGTGGAAGTTCGCCGAAGCCGCAGCGCAGATGGAGGCGGCACAGCTCATGCTCTACAAGGTCGCGACGGAAGCGGCGGACCGGCTGCCGTCCGCCTATGATACGGCAATCACCAAACTCCTCTGTAACGAAGCGGGGTTCCGCGCCGCGAATGACGCCATGCAGGTGCTGGGCGCGCTCGGCTATACCGAGGAGAGCCTTGTCGAATATTGCTGGCGCCGGACCCGCGGCTGGCAGATCGCCGGCGGCAGCCTTGAGATGATGAAGAACCGGATCGCCGAGGGCGTCTTCGGGCGCCGGTTCTCGCAGCGTCCGCCAAAGGCAAAATAATTGCCTTTGGCAATGATTTTATTGCCATAAGCAATCGATTGCATCATCATGCGGATCTCAAAGGAGGTTCGCATGGTGGAACTGCGTCAGGATCCGGTCGAGGCTGTTCGGCATTTCAGCCGCTTTTTCACCGGCAAGATCGGGGTGTTGAAAGAGCGTCTGCTGGACAGCGATTTCACCCCGCCCGAAGCACGCGTGATCTTCGAACTCGGGCATCACGACGGCATGACGGCACGCGACCTCGCGGAGTTGCTTGCGCTCGATCCCGGATATCTCAGCCGTCTGCTCGGCGGGCTGAAGCGAAAAGGACTGGTTTCGCACCGGGTGTCGGAGCAGGACCGGCGCCGGCAGCTGCTGTCCCTGACCGAAGCCGGCAGGGCGGCGCTCGAAATTCTCGAGGCGCGCTCGCGGGCTGAGATCGGCGAAGTGCTCGAACCGCTTGCGCCGGTGAAGCAGCGCGAACTGGTCAACAGTCTGGAAGCGGTGGAACGACTTCTCCGCGGCGCGGCGTCTCCTTCCGTTCCGGTTATCCGACCTCATCGCATCGGCGAGCTCTCCTGGATCCTCTCACGGCAGGCCACGCTCTATGCCGAGGAATATGGTTGGGATGGCGCATTCGAACTGACGCTGCTGAAGATCGGGCGCGAATTCCTCGAAAACTACAATCCGCAGGACGATTGTCTCTGGATCGCGGAACATGAAGGACGAATTGCCGGATCTGCCGCCGTGGTGCGCGACGGTACCGGGACAGCCAGGCTCAGGATTGTCTATGTGGAGCCATCGGCACGCGGTCTCGGGTTAGGGCACAAGCTGGTTGGCGCCTGTATCGATTTCGCACGAAGCCGGGGATACAGGGATATGGTGCTTTCCACCTTCAGTGTGCTGACGGCAGCGCGCCGGGTCTACCAGGCCGCCGGATTCTCGCTTGAGCGGAGCGAGGATATGGAGATCTACGGACAGGCGCTCACCGAGCAGCATTGGCGCCGCGATATGGCATAGCACCCTTGCCGCGATCGGCGCTTTCACGCCAGCAAATTATGCTTGAATATCAGTCGGTGGGGACGATGCGTCGGCCCGTAGCTTCATGTCCTGCCGACTGGTCTATCGATGACTGAATACGTCCCCCCGCTGCTGGCGCTGTTCGCCGCCTTCATGTTCGCCGTCGGCGGGCAGTTCCAGAGTCTCGGGGTCCAAACCCTGGACTCGCGTACCGGAGCGGCGATATCGATCACCTTCTCCGCATTGATGTACTGGGTCGTCGCGCCGATCTTCATGGATTGGTCCCACTGGCTGCACCCGGCGGTGCTGATCTTCGCCGCGGTCGGTCTCTTCCGTCCGGCGCTTTCCGCGAACCTCTCGGTCATCGGCATCCGCTATCTCGGCCCGACACTGGCCTCGACGCTGGCCTCGACCTCGCCGCTCTGGGGCCTCGCGCTCGGTATCCTGGCGCTTGGCGAACAGCTGACTCCCGCGACCGGCCTCGGAACGGCGGGAATCGTTGCCGGAGTCTTCATGCTCTCCCGGCGGGGAAAGCTGAGCGCGCATTCCTGGCCTCTCTGGGCTCTGCTCTTTCCGCTGGGCGCGGCCATGCTGCGGGCAGCGGCACACGTCCTCTCAAAGGTCGGAATGGAATTCATTCCGGATTCCTATTTCGCCACCCTCGTCGGGTTCACCGTTTCGGCGGTCATCGCGACCGGCGCGCGCTTCGTAAAGAAGGTCGATGCGCCCTTCGTCTGGAACGCGCCGGGGCCGAGATATTTCGCCTTCGCGGGGCTTGCATTCGGGTTTGCGGTGGTCTGCCTCAACCAGGCGCTCCTGCTCGGCAAGGTCGTGACCGTCGTGCCGATCATCGCCGCCGCACCGATCTTCAGCATGATGCTCAGTCTGGCGATCTTCCGCCGCGAGGTGCTGACCGTGAAGATCGCTCTGGCGGTGCTGATCGTCTGCGGCTCCGTGGCTCTGATCGCGTTCTACCGCTAGGCCGCCATCTACCGCTAAGCTGGCAGCACGACCTCCCCGGTCATGAGAAGCCGCGCCGTTCGGATCACGGTCACCGAGCGGACGGTGGGGGCGCCCTCCAGACTGACGTCGGTGCCGATCGGAAGGATGCCCGAGGGATTGGCGAGCCGCACATCTCCGTCGGCCTGTTTCGCGAGATCTGCCGGAACGGTGCCGGGAATGCGGCTCGCGACGGCGGAGCACATGGCACCCGTCAGCGGAAGTACCCGGTGAACATTCTCCATCGACAGCATCCGCACTGCGAGATCGGCTTTCTCCGGATCGATCGCATTGCCCGCGAGGTCCTTTGCGGGGAGAGGTACGCCGACGATTGCGATCTTCGGGACCGCTGACGGAGCCGCGCTCTCGTCCTCTGCCAGTCCCATCAATACGGCGGCCTTGCGGCGGAGTTCCTCCAGAAGGGCCATCAGGGCGGTGTCGCTCTCCAGTTCCCGGATCGTCTCGTTCGCCGTCCGTCCGAAAGCGCCCGCATCGAGGAAGACGCAGGGATTTCCGACATCGAGCAGGGTGGCTTCGAAGACGCGCCCGTCCTCGGCCACGATCCGGTCCTTCAGGTTTCCGCTCGGGAACAGGCGGCCCGTCCCTGCACCCGCAGGATCGAGGAATTCGAGGCGGATCGCCGCGCCGGTTCCCGAAACGCCGGGGATGGCAAAGGTCCCGGTCTCGACCGCGCGCCCGTCCGAGACCTGGAAATGGGCGATCAGGATCTTGCTCGTATTGGTGTTGAAAATACGGACCGAGGTCGGTCCATCCTCAAGCTGGATCAATCCGCGTTCGAGCGCGAAAGGCGCGACGGCGGAGGAGAGATTGCCGCAGTTCGAGCTGTAATCGACCAGAGCCTCGCCGACAGCGACCTGGGTGAAGGTGAAATCGAGATCGGCCTCTTCACGCAGGCTCGCGGAAATCACCGCGGCTTTCGAGAGCGAGGACACGCCGCCGCCCATGCCGTTCAATTGCCGGCCGTAGGGATCCGGACTGCCGATGACCGAGAGGAAAAGAGGATCCCACTCGGCACGTGCCGCCGGGAGATCGGCCGCGGCGAAAAACACGCCCTTGCTGGAACCGCCGCGCATGAAACAAGCCGGGATCCTGATGCTGGGCATGGGGTGTTTATCTCTCGTTGGCGGGTGTCGCAGTCGTCGGAGGGAAGGATAGAGTCACCGAGGTTCCGCGGCCAAGCTCGCTTTCCACGCCGATGGTGCCGCCCATCGCTTCGGTAAGCCGCTTGGAGACATGCAGGCCGATGCCGAGCCCGCCCGCCGTGACGTTGCGTTTCGCCTCCGAGCGGACATAGAGCTCGAAAATATTCTCCAGGACCGCGGGCGCGATTCCGGTTCCGGTATCCGCGACCTGGATTTTCACGCCGGTCGCATCGCGCCAGAGGGCAAGGGTGATCGTGCCGCCCGCATCGGTAAACTTCACCGCATTGCTGAGCAGGTTCAGCAGAACCTGACGCAGTCTCTGCGGATCGACCGGATGGTGCACCGTGTCCTTCGGCAGCAGAACACGGATCTTCAGCTTTTCCGACCGGGCGCGCGGCTCGATCACCGAGCGGCATTCCCGGAGGATTTCCTTCAGGTCACAGCGCTCGAGCTTGAGACGGAGATTGTTGTCCTCGATCAGCGAGAGGTCGATCAGCTCATTGATCAGATCGAGCAGGTGCCGGGCAGAGACGCCGATGGTCTTCACATAGTCCGCGTATTTCTCGTGCGGCATCGGTCCGAGGGTCTCGTGCTGGATCATCTCGGAGAAGCCGATGATCGCGTTCAGCGGCGTGCGCAGCTCGTGGCTCATGGTGCCGAGGAAGCGGCTCTTCGCGACATTGGCGGCATCCGCCTCGTCGACCGCTTCTGTCAGTGCTTTCTCGATCTCGACATGGCGCGAACTGTCCCGCATCGATGCGGTGAACATGATGCCGATATCGGTCGGGACCCGCATCATGGCCATTTCGACGGGAACCAGGCTGCCTTGCCGTTGCCGTGCGAAGACTTCCCGGTGCAGGGTCGGCGAGGCGTCGTCGGAGCGCGCCAGAAGGCTGCGGCGGATTGAGCGGTGGGCGGCCCGGTCGGCATCGGGGAAGAGGATTTCGACCTGCTGGCCGATCAGATCGGAGGATCTGTAGCCGAGCAACTGTCCAAGCAGCCGGTTGGCGCCGCGGATGATTCCCTCGGCATCGAACACGACCAAAGGATCCGGAACCGCATCGATCGGAATCGGCAGATCATTCTGGCTAAGACCTCCCGAGGCCTTGCCAAATGGCGGCTCTGAGTCATTCCCCAAGTTACTTTGGCCCCGGAGGCTCGTATGCGGCAATGTGGTCGTTCCCGGCTGATTTTATGAACAGATCCGGCCCAGCCTATCCCCCCCATCCGAACAGGCAGCCGACGGCCATTCTTTGCCGCCACATCACAAGACTAAGTGCAAATGGGTTCTCGATCCACTTTATTTAGTGGTGGGTTTAGCGAAATTGTACTCAATTTCGAATGGTGGCGTCGTGCGGGAAATCGTCTCACGATGGAGTATCGCCCGCCAGGGTTATGCGGTGCATCAGCCGGCGAAACCCATGATAGTCGTTGATCGGGTAATGCATCGCGGAACGGTTATCCCAGAATGCCAATGCGCCGGGACTCCAACGGAACCGGCAGGTGAATTCCGGCTGAATTTGGTGCTCGAAGAGGAAATCCAGGATGGGCGCACTTTCCTCTTCGGTCATGCCGTCGAAGCGGATCGTGTGGGCAACGTTCACGTAGAGTGCCTTGCGTCCGGTTTCGGGATGCGTGCGGATGACGGGATGGAGGGATTGCAGCTCGTCGCCCTTCTTGCCGACCGACGCGTGTTTCATCATGTCGGTGCGGGTCTGCTGCACGCGACTCTTGCCGGATATGTGGATCGCCTTCAGCCCGCCGAGCAGACCCTTCATGCCGTCGGACAGCGCGTCATAGGCGAGGTACTGGTTGGCGAACAGGGTGTCGCCGCCATAGGGCGGGAGTTCAAGCGCGTAGAGCATCGTGCCCATTGGCGGCTGTTGCTGGTAGACCGTATCGGAATGCCAGATGCCGCCAAAATTGTTCCGGTCCTCCTCGCGTTTCAGGATCGGCGTGATCTCTGGGAAGTCTTCCAATCCCTTGACGAAGGGATAGATCATCGGTTCGCCGAAACGTTTCGCGAAGGCGAGCTGCCGAACGGGAGTGAGTTTCTGGTCCGGCAGGAAAATCACGAGATGGTCGAGCAGGGCCTGCCTGACGGCGGCGACCGTCGTCTCGTCGAGTTCGCGCGATGCGTCGATGCCGTAAATCTCGGCGCCGAGCGCCCCCGCTATCGGACGGATATCGAGCGCGGGCTCGACCTTCCTGGAATGCGCCATGTTTTCCTCCCGGCCGCAATTGACATGCGTTACTGCAAATTAAGCTCCGGGTAGTGCCGTCCGGCAAGCGGTGCCGTTCCTATTCCACGAAGCGGTCGGGAACGGCCATCCTGCGGACCTCCTCAGGCGTGAGGCCTTCCGCGCGCAGATCGCGGATCGCAGCCGATTGATGGCGTTTCGCAAGGCGCTTGCCGGTCATATCACGCAGCAGGCCATGATGGTGGTAGTCCGGTGCCGGCAGACCGAGCAGTGCCTGCAGCAGACGGTGGATATGGGTCGCCTCGAACAGATCCTCGCCGCGGGTGACCAGTGTGACGCCCTGCAGCGCGTCGTCGAGCGTCACCGAAAGGTGGTAGCTCGTCGGAATGTCCCGGCGGGCCAGCACGACGTCGCCGAAGAGGTCCGGCCGCGCGGTCTGTTCGCCCTTTCCGCGGTCATGCCAGTGGAGCGGCCCGGCGCGCTCCATGGCGCGCGCCATACGGAGTCGGAGTGCGAAGGGCGCGCCTTCCTCCTCGCGTTGCGCGCGTTCCTCGTCGGACAGCAGGAGATCGGTATCGGTCGGAGCAGCTTCAGGAGCACCGTGCGGGGCTGACAGTGTTTCGTTCAACTCGCGGCGGGAGAGGTAGCAGCGGTAGAGCAGCCCCATCTCCTCCAGGCGGTCGAGTGCGGTCTGGTAGTCCGCGAAATGCTCCGACTGCCGGCGCACCGGTTCCGGCCAGTCGAGCCCGAGCCAGCGGAGATCCTCCAGGTTGCGGGCCTCGATTTCGGGCCGGCAGCGCGTGACGTCGATATCCTCGACGCGGAGCAGGAACGTGCCTCCCTCCCGTGCCGCCGCTTCCGCGGCGAAGAGCGCCGAATAGGCATGGCCCAGATGCAGGTCGCCGGTGGGCGACGGGGCGAAGCGGGTGACGGTGCCGGACGGTTTGGCGGCTGGCGGGATCGGCGGCAGGGCAAAGGCTCCAAACTTGGCGCGACGCGGTTCCTGCTATAGGTAGCTTAGCCAGTGCGGGAGCGAAACCTGTCTCCCGATTGCTTTTAGGAGAGACGGCGATGATCGAACTCGACGGCCCGAGGATGGAGGCGGCCAGCGGTGAAAAAGCGACGGCGCTCGTGGTGCTGCTGCATGGGCTGGGCGCGGACGGCAACGACCTGATCGGGCTGGCCCCGGTCTGGGCGCCGCATCTGCCGCATGTCGCCTTCGCTTCGCCGCATGCGCCGTTCCCCTGCGATATGGCGCCGTTCGGCCGGCAATGGTTCAGCCTGCAGGTGCGGACCGAGGAGGTCATGCTGAAGGGGGTGCGCGAGGCGGCGCCAATCCTCGAGAATTATCTCGCGCAGGAACTGGCCCGCCGCAGCCTTGGCTGGGACCGGCTCGCGCTGGTCGGCTTCTCGCAAGGCACGATGATGTCGCTCCATCTGGCGCCGCGCCTCGAGAACGCGGTTGCGGGTGTGGTCGGCTATTCCGGAGCTCTGGTTGGCGGCGACTTGCTGTCGGACGAGATCAAGTCGCGGCCGCCGGTCTCCCTGATCCACGGCCAGGCGGACGAGGTGGTGCCGCACGGTGCGATGCCCGCCGCCGAGGCCACGCTCGCCGGCGCCGGGATCGACGTCGAATCGCTGTCGCGGCCGGGTCTTGGGCACGGAATCGATGAGGACGGACTGCGCCGCGGGCTTGTTTTCCTGCAGCGTGTGCTACCTCAATAGCGGCGGTTATCGCGGCGTTTTTCCGGACCTCTTCGCGGTGCGGAAAAACCCGGTGACAAGTTACAAAAACCGTAACAATATATTGATATCTAGCCATTGCCGCTCAGGCACAACTTGTTGGAAACAGAGGTCGGCGACACATGTACATCGTGATACCCCACAAAATGTTGTGGTCGGGCGCGGTACTCTTTCGCCGGCTTCCTAGTCGGTAAGCCTCGGGCCGGAGGGAGAGACACGCATGAATGGTCAATCGGCGGCTCATCCTTCTCCGGCACTCGTCCTGAACGCGGACTTCAGACCGCTGAGCTACTTCCCGCTTTCCCTTTGGGCCTGGCAGGACGCCGTGAAGGCGGTGTTCCTTGACCGGGTGAACATCCTCTCCGAATACGATCACGTGGTGCGCTCGCCGAGTTTCGAGATGAAACTGCCGAGTGTGATCGCGCTGAAAGAGTTCGTGCCGCAGTCGCGGCGCCCGGCCTTCACGCGCTTCAACGTGTTCCTGCGCGACCGTTTCTGCTGCCAGTATTGCGGCGCCCGCTTCCCGACCCATGACCTTACCTTCGATCATGTGGTGCCGCGCTCGCGGGGCGGTCGAACGAGCTGGGAAAATGTCGTAACGGCCTGCGGTCACTGCAATCTGCGCAAGGGCGACCGGATGCCGACCCCGAAAGGCTTCATGCCGATCGTGAAACCGGCCCAGCCCTCGACCTACCTGTTGCAGGAAAACGGCCGGGCCTTCCCGCCGAATTACCTGCATGAGAGCTGGCGCGACTATCTCTACTGGGACAGCGAGCTGGAGCAGGACGAGTTCGACAGCCAGCCGGCTTTCTAAGCGTTTATCCGACCACTGCTTTGCCGCTGGCATTTGCACGTCTAACGGCTTTCGCGTCGGGTCTTTGTCGTCCCGCATCGCGGCTCCCGAAGGGCATTAACGGAAAAGTTACTACGACTGTACTACTCCTGAGGCTTGTCTCTGGCAGGTATCGAGCCCGGGAGGGCACCGTGCGGTTCAATCATCTCGTCTTCATCCTCATCGCAGCCATTTTGGCAATCATTGCACTGCTCGCCGTGGTCAATTACCGGGCGCAGGAAGCAGCCCTGATCAACGAGAAGATCAAACAGGCAAGCGAGATCACTGAAGGTGCAAGTAAAGTCCTGGAGAGCGCTTTGCGCGATGGCCAGGATATTGCTAGCGCGAAAGAAGTGCTGCGCGACTTCCGGTACGACGAAGGCAACTACGTTTTCATCATCGGCTACGACCATTGCATGGTGCTGGATCCGGATGATCCCAAGAGCGAAGGTAAATGCAATCCTGAATCGTCGGTCCGCCAGGGCCTGCAGAAAGCCGCCGCCGGCGGTGGTGGAGCGTTCGAATACGTCACCAGTAAGGGGCGCCCGAAAGTATCCTACGCGCGGCCGATCGCGGGACAGAACATGTACGTCGCGACCGGTGTCTTCCTTGACGATTTTCAGGAAGTACTGCGCGCCGAGTTGATCCGCCAAGCCGTCGTCGGGACCGGAATAGGCGTCCTCATCGGCGGGCTCCTTTTCTTCTTCGTGACCCGATTGCGTAAGGACATCGACCGTATTATTGGCGGCCTGACTGAAGTTGCGGGCGGTAACACTCATTTCGACGAGCCAGCTCCGTCCTCGGTGCAGGAAATCGAGCGCATGCGCGAGGCACTCTTGATTCTTCGCGACCGGGTGGCCGAGGCGGAGGAATTGCGGGCTGAAAACGCCGAGGCGGAGCGTCGCAACAGGGACGAGCAGAAGCGCACACTTGAGACGCTGGCTGATGGATTCGAACGCGATGTCGGCGGGGCAACCGAGACGGTCTCGGGAACGACGCAGGAAATGACCGGGAACGCGGCTTCCATGCGGGAAGTTGCCGGCCGAACCAAGAGTCAGGCCGAGAATGCGGCTCGTCTGACAAACCAGGCTTCCGAATATGTGAACTCCGTCGCGGCTGCGGCGGAGCAACTCACGGCTTCGATTGCCGAGATCAGTCGCCAGACCAGTCAGGCAACGAAGATTTCCGGTGAAGCGGTCGACCGGGCCGAAGCGACGAACCAAATCGTTGCGTCGCTCGAAGTGTCGGCTAACGAAATCGGCGAAGTCGTCGCGCTCATCAGCGAGATTGCTGAACAAACCAACTTGCTGGCGCTGAACGCGACCATCGAGGCGGCGCGGGCTGGCGAGTCGGGGAAAGGTTTTGCGGTCGTCGCGAGCGAGGTCAAGAATCTTGCCAGCCAGACAGCGAAAGCGACCGACGATATCCGAGAGAAGATCGCCGGTATTCAGGCGGAGACCGGTAGCGCGGTTTCCGCCATCGCGGAGATCAAGCAGGTAATCTCGCAGATCAATGAGGTCGGAAGCTCGGTCGCCTCGGCCGTTGAGGAACAAAGCGCCGCCACCCAGGAGATTGTGCAAAACGTCCAGGCGGCCGCCGATGGTGCTGCAAGTGTCGCGGATGAAGTAGGCAATCTCAACGCCTCCGCAGCCGAAACCGGGGTCTACGCCG
The DNA here is from genome assembly GCF_014904705.1 of Nisaea sediminum. Taxonomy (NCBI): domain Bacteria; kingdom Pseudomonadati; phylum Pseudomonadota; class Alphaproteobacteria; order Rhodospirillales; family Thalassobaculaceae; genus Nisaea; species Nisaea sediminum. Next base: position 19,854 of record NZ_JACZCQ010000012.1, on the reverse strand, counting down.
AGAAAGTGAGCGAATTCGCCTCGCAGGTCGGCGATGTGGTCACTGACCTGCGCAAACGGGCCGAAGCGTTTCTGGCGGGGATCCGGGTCTAAATCGGGGCGTCTCGCCTACAGTCCTGCCGCCTGCGTTCCCCATCCGATGGCCGCTCCGAGCAACACGACCAGCCAGGGCGGCAGTTTCCAGATTGCAAGGGCGAGATAGGCGAGCGCGACCAGCGCGAAGTCGATCGGTTTCGTCACAGAGCCGATGAAGACCGGATTGTAGAGTGCGGCGAGGATCAACCCGACGACCGCTGCGTTGACTCCGCCGAGCGCGGCCTGCGCCCGGCTACTGGCGCGCAGTTTCACCCAGAATGGCAGGGCCGCCGGAACCAGCAGGAAGGTCGAGCCGAACATCGCGATCAGGGCCGTTGCCGCGACCGCGATCTCGCCACCTTCCGGAGCCGCAGCGGTACCGAGGTAGGCGGAGAAGGTGAAGAGCGGGCCCGGGATCGCCTGTGCCATGCCGTAGCCGGCGAGGAAGGTGTCCCGGTCGACCAGTCCCGGCGGTACAATCTCCGCTTCGAGCAGCGGCAGGACGACATGGCCGCCGCCGAAGACCAGCGCGCCGACGCGGTAGAATGTGTCGGCGACCCGGAGGTGGATATTGTCCGTGCCGGCGGCCAGAAGCGGCAGCGCAGCCAGCAGTACGAGGAAGAGCGCGAGCATGACCAGAGCGGTCCGGGGGCCGACCCGCGTCTCGTAGGCGGCTGGCACCTCTCCTGTTTCGTCCGGCTTCAGCAACAGCAGGCCGAAGATGCCGCCCGCGAGGATCACCAAGAGCTGGCCGTAAGCCGGCGCCGCCACCAGCAAGAAGCCGGCGGCCAGTACTGCGAGTGTCGCGCGTGGTGCATCGGGACAGAGCGAGCGGCCCATCTGCAGAGCCGCCTGCGCGACGACCGCGACGGCGACCAGTTTCAGACCGTGCAGCCATCCCGCTCCGTCCGCCCCGCCGGCGACGTCGACGCCATAGGCGAACGCCACCAGCAGGATCGCGGAGGGAAGCGTGAAGCCGGCCCAGGCCGCCAGCGCGCCGAGCGGTCCGCCCTGGGTTAGGCCGATCGAGAAGCCGACTTGGCTGCTTGCCGGGCCCGGCAGGAACTGGCAGAGCGCGACCATGTCCGCATAGGCCCGATCATCGAGCCATTTGCGCCGGTTGACGAATTCCTCGCGGAAATAGCCGATATGAGCCACCGGCCCGCCGAAACTGGTACAGCCGAGGCGGAGGAAGACGAGAAGAATCTCGACCCAGGAGCGGCGCTCCGTTTCTCGCTGCGGGCTCATCGGCGGCGCGGGAGGCTGAGCGCGATGGCGAGGAGCCCCGCGGCGGCCGAGAGCAGGAAATTGTAGCCGGCCATCGAGATCCCGAACATTTCCCAGGCGATGTCTGTGCAGCGCACGACGGGCTGCGCCATCAGCTGCTGTTTCAGCGCTTCGAGACTGTCCGGCGTTCCGGTTGCACCGCATTCCGCTGTGCCTTCCCACCAGAGCTGCTCCACCCCGACGTGGTAGAGGCCGATGCCGGCGCTGGTCAGAAGGGCGAGACCGCCGAAGATTGTCAGCCAGCGCGAGGCGCCCGGATTGCGCGCCACGAGCACCAGAGCGAACAGTCCGAACAGGATCGCCGCCGCGTGCGGCCAGCGCTGGTAGAGGCAGAGTACGCAGGGGGCGAGACCGCCGAGATACTGGAAGGCGAAGGCCCCTCCGAGCATGGTGGCGGAGAACAGGGAAACCGCTGCCGGGACGAGCCAGGCGGGCCGCTCTTCGAGCATGGTTGTCACGGACCCGGTCAGCATGGCGCCATCCCCAGCGGTTCGACGGAGCGTCCGGACGGTTCTATCCGTCCGGCGCCGAAGGTCAAGCCCTTGCTTTGCTGTGCAGCTGTCAGGCCGTGTGCCGTCCGCGGGTTGCGGCCCTGAGATAGCAGAGCAGTCCGAGAATGCTGGTCCCGACCACGGTCTCCAGTGCGAAATCGTAACCGCCGATTTCCCAGAGCAGGGAGCCGAGGAAAGGGGCGCCCGCGAAGCAGGCGAGATAGGGCAGGGCCATGGCGCCCGAGATGGCTCCGAAATTCTCCTGGCCCATGATCTCGCGGGTGACCACGGGCCGCATGATGCTGGTCAGGCCGTAGCCGCTGCCCTGCAGGAAGACGAAGCCGGCGAGCAGCCAGAGCGACGAGCCTGCGGCCAGCAGCGCGCAGGCGACGGAGACCGCGAGGAAGCAGTAGATCATTGCGGCGAAGTTGGAGACGAAACGTTCCACCGACATCATGACGACGCGGCCGAGCACCTGCATCGGTCCGATCATCGAGGCGGCGGCGACCGCCAGTCCCGCCTCGACGCCGCGTTCCTTCAGCAGCGGCAGGAGGTGGTTGATCACCACGCCGTGGGAGATCGCCATCAGGGCGAAGCCGACGGCGAGCAGCCAGAAGGACGGGTTCGAGAGGAAATGCGCCGGCTTTGCGGGTGCGGAGCCGTCCGTTGCGGGTTTCGGCGTTTCCGGCACGTGATGCAGGCGGCCGGCCTCCAGGGCCTTGGCGCCCGCGAACATGAGCGGCAGGCCGACGAGGCATACGGCGGCGCCGGAAACCTGGACCGCGAAGCGCCAGTCCGCGAACGCGACCAGGGCATGGGCGCTCGGGAAGGAGACGGTTCCGGCGAAGCCGGCGACCAGCGTAATCAGGGTGATGCCGCGCTTTGCCGAGACGCCGCGCGTGCGGGTCACCAGCATGAAGCAGGGCTCGTAGAGACAGGCGGACATGGCGGCGCCGAGGCCGCACCAGACGGCGTAGAAGACAGGGAGACTGTCGACCAGCGAGAGCGAGGCGATCAGAATGCCGCCGATCAGGGTGGAGCCGGTGAGAACCTTGGCGCCGTATCCTCGGTCGATCAGCTTGCCGATATAGGGCGAACAGAGTGCCGAGACCGTGATCGAGGCGGTGAAGGCACCGGTCAGCTCGGTCTTGGACCAGCCGAGATCGGCTTCCCAATGCACCAGCAGGGCGGGGAAGATGTAATAGAGGCCTGCCCAGACGATGGTCTCGGCGACAGCCAGCATGGCGATGGGAGGATCGAGACGCATCCGGCGGAAAACCTCAGGCGGCCCTGTCGAGGCCGCCGCGCAGCACCGGCTCCCGCTCGGGTCCGTGATAGATGCCCCACTGCATGCCGCCCGCCTCGAAGCTGCAGGAGAAGGTCGCGAGAGTGTAGCTGTCGCTTGCCTCGCGCTCCGCGCGGCAGAGGATCGGGTTGTCGGCCTTTGTGCGGTCGAAGAGGATCGTCAGCGGATCGCGTTCACCGGCCGCGAGCATCTCCTCCGCGCGTTTCTGCCGTTCCCGCGAAGAGTCCGAAATCGTCTGCGCGATCCCGGCGAGGTCCGGGCGGATAAGATGGTTCGCATGGGCGTGCGGCGCTGCGACCTCTATCGCCGCATATCCGCTTGCCGGGGCCTCGACGGAGACCATCCGGCCCGATCCGTCGGCGAGGTTGTGATGGAACCCGGAGGCCCGGTCGGTGCGTTTCAGCAGGTCCAGCACTTCGTCCATGCTCTCCGCGGACAGCACGGCGCGGGTGATGACGTGACGCGGGATGCCCACCGTGAGGTCATGCGGGCGAATGTTGTTGATGGTCTGCACGATCCCGACCGCGTTCCAGCCGAAGGCATGACCGGGCAGCATTCCGGGATAGCAATAGGCGGCGAAAGCAGTGCCCTGGTCCGGTTCGAAATGGGCGAGGAACCCCTGGCCTGCCAGCGCCGCATCGCCATCCTCGTTATGAGCGAGAATTGCAGGGCGCCCAGCTTCGGCCGGGATCATCAGGCTGGTGCAGGCATCCTCGTCGCTGCGCACCAGATCGCGCAGGTCGCCCCGGCAGTTCCAGAGGAAGATCTTCTCGAAGGGCTGCCCGGCGCCGTCGGCGATCCCCTCGATCTCTCGCACATGGTCCGGGAAATGCCGTCGGGCGGCGGCTTCCAGGCCCTTCAGCCGGTCGGAGCCGATCCATTGCTCGAGAGCACGGAACTGGGGGGTCGCGAAGGAGGCGTCGGCGATGGCCTTCGCGCCTTTACGTCCGAGCGCCTGTCCGAGGTCGTAAGGCGTGCCGCTGGCGATGATCTGATCCATGGTGTGTTTCGTCTTCGTTGTCGTTTCTTCGTTTCCGGCACCGCCCGGAGAAGGTGGTCGGCTGGCGGCAACGTGAAGGCGGGTGAGGGCGAGGAATGTTGCCGCAGGCGAATACCATACGCACATTCTTCGGCGAATACAGCACCGCTCGACGGGTATCGGGCAGGGAGTCCGACCACATGATCCTCAGCCGCCTCGTCCTGGCTTTGCTTGTTCTCGTTTCGGTTCAGCTAGGTTCCGCGCTTGCCGCTCCCAAGGCCGAACTCTGGGCCCGCTGGGAGGCGCATGAACCGCGCAGCAAGTTGTCGCTGACGCACAGCGCCTGGACGTCATTTCTTGAAAGATACGTGCGGACCGCGGAAGACGGATCGACGCGCTTCGCCTACGGAGCGGTCACCCGTGAAGACCGCGCGGCTCTGGATGATTATGTTTCCGCACTCGAAGCTGTTCCGCTACGGACGCTGCCGCGGCGCGAGCAATTGCCCTTCTGGGTCAATCTCTACAATGCCCTGACCGTCCGCGTGGTGCTCGACCATTATCCGGTCGCCTCGATCCGCGATATCGACATCTCGCCGGGTCTCTTCGCCGACGGTCCTTGGGGGCGCCAACTGGCGACGGTCGAGGGTGAGAAGGTCTCGCTCGACGATATCGAGCACCGGATCCTGCGCCCGATCTGGCGCGATCCCCGCATCCATTACGCCGTGAACTGCGCCTCGCTCGGGTGCCCGGACCTGCAGCCGAGGGCTATGACGGCGGTTAATTCAGAGCGATTCCTGGAGGACGGAGCGCGTGCCTACATCAACCACACGCGCGGTGCCCGGATCGAGGACGGCAGGCTGATCGTCTCCAGTATCTACGATTGGTTCGAGGAGGATTTCGGAAGCTCGGACGCGGGCGTGATCGCGCATCTGAAGCACTACGCGACGCGCGACCTTGCCGCCGCTCTGGAGAGCGTCACACGGATCTCGGACGACACCTACGACTGGCGGCTCAACGATGCTTCCGAATGAGCCTCAGGTGCGCCAGCGCAGCAGCAGGCGTTCGGTCCGGCCGATGATCCAGGAGACCGTGAGGCCGATGGCGGAAAGGATAGCGACCCCGGCGATGAGCTGGTCCATCGCCATCAGGCTGCCGGCGAGCAGGATATAGGCACCGATGCCGTATTCGGCGCCGATCATCTCCGCGGCGACCAGCAGCACGATGGCGATGGCGGCCGAGATCCGGAAACCCGGCAGGATCGCCGGCAGGGCGCCAGGCAGGATGATCTTGCGGACGATCGAGAACCAGGAGAGGCCGAAGGACTGGCCCATGCGGATGAGTCCGCGGTCGACATTGTCGACCCCGCCATAGGTCGCGACCACGGTCGGGAAGAAGGTGCCGAAGAGGATCGTCGCCACTTTCGAGCCCTCGCCGATGCCGAACCAGATGATGAAGAGCGGCAGCAGCGCGATCTTCGGGATCGGGAAGATCGCGGCGACCAGAGGCACGAGACCGGCACGGGCAAGCGAGAAGAGGCCGATTGAGAACCCGACGGCAATGCCGAGTACGGTGCCTGCGGTCCAGCCGATCGCGAGGCGCGAGAGCGAGGCGCCGAGATGCTTCCAGAGCTGGCCGCTGTTGTAGAGATCGAGAAAGGCCTCTGCTGCCTCGCTCGGTGCCGGCAGCACCAGCGGGTGAATGATCCCGGTGCGGCTGCCGATTTCCCAGACGGTGATCAGCAGGGCGAAGACGGCCGCGCCGACCCAGATATTCGACTTCGGGCGGAACCCTCCGCCGCGGAAGGGAACCGGCTTCGGAGCGCGCGCCTCAGGCATCGACCAACTCCATGTCGGCGGCGGCCGCTTCGTCACGGATCAGGGCCCAGAGGCGCTCGCGCGCCTCGGTCAGCTCGGCGAGACGGCCTGGCCGCTCTGAGAGCGGCATGTCGATCGCGACCACGTCTCGGATCTTTCCCGGACGCCGCGAGAGCACGACGATGCGGTGGCCGAGCCGGACCGCCTCCTCCAGGTTGTGCGTGACATAGACGGCCGTGAAGGGCGTCTTCGACCAGAGGCCGACGAGATCGTCCATCAGCAGTTCGCGCGTCTGGCTGTCGAGGGCGGAGAGCGGCTCGTCCATCAGCAGGACCGCCGGGCGCACCGCGAGCGCTCGGGCGATGGCGACGCGTTGCTTCATGCCGCCGGAAAGCTGGCGCGGCAGGGCCTCCTTAAAGTCGGAGAGCTTCGTGCGGGCGAGTACGTCGTCGATGATCGCCGCGCGCTCGGCCGTGCCGACCGGGCGGTCCTCCAGCACTAGGGAGACGTTCCCGGCGACGCTGCGCCATGGCAGCAGAGCGAAATCCTGGAAGATATAGGTCAGCGGGTTGAGGCTGTCCGCCGGCGGTGCGCCATGCTGCAGCACGGCGCCTTCGTCGGGTTTCTCGAGGCCGCCGATCAGTCTGAGCAGGGTCGACTTCCCGCAGCCGGACGGGCCGACGATGCAGACGATCTCGCCCGCCGGGATTTCAAGATCGATCCCGCTGAGGACGGGCATTCCGCCGTAATGGTGACTGATGCCGTCGAGGGAAAGATGCATTGGGGATCCGTGAAGTGGCGAGAGGGCCCGGCAGCGCCGGGCCCCGGCGCTCAGTAGGTTTCGACGAACTGCGAGTCGACCAGCGTGTCGATAGAGATTTCCTTGCCGACGAGGCCTTCGGACTTGAACCAGGCAAGCTGTTTCTTCACGTTGGTGAGGTTCAGCTTCAGATTCGGTTGCAGGCGCATGGCGCCGTTCTTGATCGACGGCGCGGCCTTCTCGATCGGCTGGGTGTTGTAGACATATTTGTGGATCAGCGCGGTCATCTCGTCGATCGCCGCGTCGCCCTTGGTCTTGTCCACCATGACAGCGTTGAAATCGGCCGCGCCCTTGGCGTAGGCGGCAACGAAACGCTTCACCAGCTCGGGACGCTCGGCAGCGTTCTTTGCCGAGGTGAAGGCTGTGGTCACCTGATAGTCGTCATAGTCGCTGATCCAGCCGATGATCCTCGCAGCGCCGCCTTTGGCGAGAGGCTTGGCGATGTGCGGCACGATGATCATACTGTCGACCTGGCCGGACTTCAGCGCGCCGATAATCGCGCCGACTTTCTGCAGCGGCTTCATCGAAATTTCGGAGACCGCGAAGCCTTCCTTGGCTGCAACCTGGGAGGCCATGTAGTGGAAGGAGGAGCCGGTCTGGGTGATGCCGAGGCTGCGGCCGGCAAGTTTCGCCGGGCTCGTCAGGCCGGCTTCGTAGGCAGCGGTGCTCGCGAGGATCGCGGAGCCGTCGATCCCTTTCTCCTCTTGCAGCACGCCGCCGATCACCTTCACCGCGCCCTTGTCGGCGAGGTTGACGAGGCCGGCGGTGATCGAGGTCACGCCGAAATCGACGTCTCCCGAGGCTATGGCGACCGCCATCGGCTGCGCCGCCTGGAAGAACTTGAACTCGACCTCGAGACCCTGCTCGGTGAAGTGACCCTTTTCGAAGGCGACGAAGCCGCCCGCATGGGAGGTGAAGCGGAGCGCGCCGACAGTGATCTTGTCCGCGGCGAGTGCCGGTCCGCAGGTGATGGCCGCCAGTCCGACGGCCGCGAGGCCCGCCATCACGGCGCGGCGCGAGAAGAGATGCTTCATCCCTGTTCCTCCCGATTTTGCTTTTGGGCGGCGGACGCGATGCCGCCGGAAGATACCGGCTTTCTTAGTCGCTTCGCTTTGCCGTGGAAACCAATTTGCGCAATCCGATCCGCTTGCGCAAAGATAGGTCCCAATAAACCAACCTCTGGAAACGCCTCCTAATGGACAGCTTCGATTACGTCATCGTCGGCGCCGGCTCGGCCGGTTGCGTGCTCGCGAACCGTCTGAGCGCCGACCCCTCCGTCACGGTCTGTCTGCTGGAGGCGGGGCCGCCGGATTATCATCCGATGATCCATATTCCGGCGGGCTTCATGAAGACGCTGGTCAATCCATCGGTGAACTGGCTTTACCAGAGCGAGCCGAGCTACTGGACCGGAGGACGTTCCATCGCCGCGCCGCGCGGCAAGACCCTTGGCGGGTCCAGTTCGATCAACGGGCATATCTACAACCGAGGCCAGCGACTCGATTTCGACGGCTGGGCCCAGCGCGGCAACCGCGGCTGGGGCTATGCCGACGTCCTGCCTTACTTCAAGCGGACCGAGCGCCGCATCGGCGAGGGGGACGATACCTTCCGGGGCCGCGAGGGCAATATGGCGGTCACCAATATCGACTGGCAGCATCCACTCTGCGATGCCTTCATCCTCGGCGCGGTCAGCATCGGAATTCCCCATAACAAGGACTATAATGGTCAAGTGCAGGAGGGCGTGTCCTACGCCCAGCGCACCATCTATGGCGGCCGGCGGATGAGCACGGCGCGCGGGTATCTGCGCCCGGCGATGAAGCGCAAGAACCTGACCGTGCGCACCCATGCTCACGCGACGCAGATCGTGCTCGACGGCAAGAAAGCGACTGGCGTGCGCTATTCCCATGGCGGCCGACACGGCATTCCGATGGAGGTGCATGCGCGCCGCGAGGTGATTCTTTCGGGCGGTGCGGTGAACTCTCCGCAGCTCCTGCAGCTCTCCGGCATCGGCAATCCTGAGTTTCTGCGCGGCCTGGGGATCGAGGTCCGGCACGCCCTTCCGGGGGTCGGCGAGAACCTCCGGGACCATTACGCGCCGCGCTTCACGGCACGGGTGAAGAACTCCAGCAGCATCAACGAACTCGCGCGTGGCCCGCGGCTTTGGGGCGAGATCTTCAAGTATTTCACCGGGCAGAAGAGCATCCTCGGGCTCAGCCCGACGCTGGTCTACTGCTTCTGGCACTCGAACGAGGCGGCGCGGAACAGCGACCTGCAGTTCACCTTTACGCCGGCGAGCTACAAGGAAGGGGTCCAGTCGCAGCTCGACGACGAGCCGGGCATGACCATCGCTTCCTGGCAGCAGCGGCCGGAAAGCATCGGCTATATCCGGGCCCGCAGCGCCGACCCGTTCGAGGCGCCGGCGATCCAGCCGAACTATCTCGCCGACGAGACCGACCGCCAGGTCCTGCTCTCCGGCATGAAGCTGGCGCGCCGGCTGCTCCAGACGGAACCGCTGATGCCATTCTTCGCCGGCGAACTCTATCCTGGGCCGGGTGTCCAGACGGACGATGAACTGCTGGCGGCAGCCAGGGAGCGGGGCACGACGACCTTCCATCTGATGGGAAGCTGCCGGATGGGGCCGGAAAGCGACCCGACCGCGGTCGTGGACGATGCGCTGCGCGTGCGGGGCATCGAGGGGCTTCGGGTCGCGGACGCCTCGATCATGCCGACCATGCCGTCGGCCAACCTCAACGCGTCCACCATGATGATCGGGGAAAAGGCCTCCGATCTCATCCTTGGGAGACCCGCTGCCGAGGCTGCCGCGCTTCGCGATTAGGTGAATACATATTGGTGCAGACGCCAACGGCGCAATTCCGCGAAATTCGAGGGAAATTCGTTAAGCAAGAATTAATGTTTTTCTGTTTTGATGGAAAAACAGGGCGTTCCACGTTGGTGATCGGCCACAAATCGTTTTAGTATCCGCGGGAATTAACCATGGCGTTGGATTTTAACAGAGGCAGCATGGGCTCGTCGAAATCGCGCAAGAACGTGTATGCGGGGCACCGTACGTCCATCATCCTCGAGGAGGATTTCTGGGACGCCCTGGAAGAGTGTGCGCACGACCGCGAGTTGTGCATCGACACGATCGTGACCGACGCCGAAAAGGCCTTTCCGGACATGAGCCGGACCGCGGCCGTACGGATGTTCCTGCTCGAGCATTTCCGCGCCAAGGCGGACGAGCCCGACCCGATCCACTGACATTCCGGTTTCTTCACGCGTAAGCGGCTTCTGGCATCCCTCGCCGGAGCTTGTATCATCGCGTCATGAATGACCTTTCCAGCCTCGACGCCGCGCGATCCGCACATCATGCGGGCGACCTTCCCCGTGCCATCGCGGGATACCGCGCCTTTCTTGCCGAAGCCCCCGACCCGGAAGTCAGCAATCTGCTGGCGATTGCGCTCGACGGAAGCGGCGCGGCCGAAATGGCGGAAGCAACGCTCGCAGAGGCGTTCAGCCAGCATCCGTCCCATGCCGGTGTCGCGCTAAACCTTGCACGTCTCAGGCTCCGCCGGGGCGCGGCAGCGGAGGCTCTGGAGCCTCTGCGGATCGCGGCGGCAAGCGGAGATCCCTCCGCTGCCGGCCTTCTGTTCGAAACCGCATGGGCTGCCGGATCGCACGCCGATGTCGTGACCAGCGGGAAAAGGCTTGCCGAGACCGGCGGGCTCGACGAGTCCCAGGCGGAACGTCTCGCCGAACTGGCTGTCAGATCCGGGTCCGCGGAGACCGACGCGTTCCTGAAGATGGGGCTCGCTCGCTTTCCCCTCTCGGCCCGGCTGCACCTCCTGCAAGCGCATCACCTGGCTCGGAAAGGGGCCAGCCGCGATGCCCTGACCGCATTCAGCAAGAGCCTCGCCATCGCACCTACGGACCTCGATGCGACCCATAATGCCGCGCGGATGCTGGACCTTCTGGGAGACTTCGCTTCGGCCATACGGATGAACAGCCGATCCCGCGCGCTGGCGCCGGTATGGGCGGATGGGCTGACCCTCGGCGCGCGGCTCGAAGCGCTGCACGGTTCGGTCGCGACTGCGCGGCGGCTTGGCAAAGAGGCGGTGGCATCGGCACCGCATTCCGCGACGGCTCATGCCGCGAAAGCGCTTGCGGCATTTGCCGCAGGACGGCAGGAGGCAGCAATCGCGGAGCATCGCCGCAGCCTGCTGCTCGTCCCCGGCGACGCTTCGGAGTGGAACGACCGCGGTGCCATGCTGAAACCGTTCGGCGCGAACGGTGCAGCGGACACCGCCTTTCGCCGTGCCAGACTGATCGCGCCGGAACTACTGCCTGCGATCAAGAATCACGCAGCCCTGCTGTTCGACATGACGGACATGAAAGGTGCCGCGACGGCTTACGATGCTGCTCTGGCGCTGGTGCCTGACGACGCGGCTCTGGCGGTGAAGAGGGCGATGACCTTTCCGACCATCCTGCGTTCGGAAGCCGAGATCGATGCCATTCGCGCCGATATCGAGGCCCGGATGCGGACCTTGAAAAGCTCGGGCGGGCGGATCGCTGATCCCCTCAAGGATGTTGGCCGCCCCAATTTCTACCTCGCCTATCATGGCAGGAACGATCGGGATCTGCAGACCCTGATCGCCGAGACCTATCTGGCGCTCTGCCCGGAGCTCGGTTTCGTCGCGCCCCATTGCTGCGCCCCGGCCCCCCTTGACGGGCGACGGCTCCGGATCGGGTTTCTCTCGCGATACTTCTACGATCACTCGGTCAAGTTCATCAGCGAAGGGATCATCCGTAATCTCGATCCGAAGCGGTTCGAAGTGCACCTGATCAGCCCCACGGCGGAAGAGAAGGTCGATATCTTCCCACCCGGCAGCGGGCCCGCCGGATTTACCCGGATACCGGAGGATCTTTCCAAGGCGCGGGCGGAGATCGCGGCACTGGAATTGGACGTCCTGGTTTTCGGCGACATCGGCATGGAGCCGCTCAGCTACTATCTCGGCTTTTCCCGCTTCGCCCCCGTACAATGCGTGATGCAGGGCCATCCGGTGACGACGGGGCTCCCGCACATGGACTATTTCGTCTGCGGAGCTCTGCAGGAGATCGAGGGCTGCGAGGCGCACTATACCGAGTCGCCGATCCGGACCGCGGACATTCCGCTCTGCTACCCGGCATTGCCGAAGGTGCCGCCAAAGCCGCTCTCCCATTTCGGTCTGCCGGAAGAGCGGACGCTCTATTTCTGTCCGCAGACCCTGTTCAAGTTTCACCCGGATTTCGATGCCATTCTCGGCGGTATTCTGGAGGGTGATCCGAACGGCATGGTGGTTCTGCTGAAGGACCGGCAGGAGACCCGCAACCGTCAGCTCCAGGCGCGGCTGGACGACACGCTTGGCGCGCTGACCGAGCGCATCCACTGGGTCGGCCGCACGCCGAAGCTCGACTACTACGCACTCCTGATGCACAGCGCTGTCATGCTCGACACAACGCATTTCTGCGGCGGGAATACGACCATCCAGGCACTCGGGCTGGGTATCCCGCCGGTCACGCTGCCGGCGGATTATGTCCGCGGCCGTATGACGATCGGCTGGCTGAAGGCGATCGACGTCATGGAACTGGTGGCGAAGGATCATGCCGATTATGTCCGCATTGCGCTCGCCTGCGGCACCGATCCCGAATGGCGTGCGCGGGTCGTTGGGAAGATCGAGGCGCGAAAGCACGAGCTGATCGAGAATCAGGGCTGTGTGCGCGAACTGGAGGCGTTCTTCCCAAAGGCCTATGACGCGGCTCTGCGCGGAGAGCGCCTGCGGTGGATTGCGGGCGCCGACCGGCCTTTGGACGGCTAGACGAAGTTCGGCACTTCATCGCCTTGTGCGTCGGCCGGCGATCCCCAGCCGAGCGCGTGTGTGAACAGATCGAGATTGCGCGCCCGCGCCTCCGGGTTCTGTTCCAGTTTCGCCTGGTAGGCCCGGCTAGCCGCGAGGAAACGCTTCTTGAGGTCCGAGGGCTCCGGCGGAGCGGTGCCCGAGCATCGCGCATATATCTCCTGCGTGGCACAGAGGATCACCCCCGGCGAGTTCTCAACCGGTCGGATGGCCATGTCGGCATAGACTTGGGGATTCGGCAACGGGACCGCGCTCAGGGCGATAGGCAGGTCGGCGGCGAGGATTTCCTCATAGCTCATGGGAAGGGATGCATCGCCCCGGAACAGGGACTTGTAGAGAAACAGGTCGTCCGGCCGGTGATGTCCGAGAACAGTGGGGAGAAGGTTCGTCGTCAGGCTCGGCCGGTCGAAGGCACGGACCAGCCCTTCCGGGCCGGACTGGCAATTCACGGAAAACCGGCAGGCGCCGCAGAGGAATACATCCATCCAATCTTCACGGTCAGGCATCTTCGCGACGTCGAACACGATATCGCTCGGGTGATCCAGCGGCTCATCGTCTTTGCCGCCGATGCGGAAGACCGGCATTCCCTCGCCGGCGAGCCAGTCGACCGCCGGGCGGACGTTTCCGAGCGAGGTCGCGCGCATTTCGCCCTCGAGGCGATTGGCGGCCGATGCCACATATCCCTTGTCCCGGACATGCAGCAAAACGAACCCGGAATCGGGGGTAAGGCCGAGTTGCGCAAGCCAAGCTCGACCCTTTTCCAGCAGCGCGGGACTCATGCCGAGGAAAAGAGGGCCGTGAAGGTGCCGCATCAGTCCGTAATCCCTGTAGAACCGCAGAATCTGCGCCCCGTAGAAATCGAAGCCGCCTTTGTTTGTCACACCCTGATTGAGGATGCCGGCATTAAGGACAGCCTTGTCGTCCGTCTCGATCAGCATGAACTCTTCGCCGAGAAGATCGAAAAGCCCCTGGGTGATCCCCGGTTCCCGTCTCGGAGGGGTAATCAGCGCAATCCGGTCGTAACTGCGGCCGAAGATGGTTTTCAGATAGTGCGGTTCCGGGCCGAAATGCCCGATATGCCGTGCGAGCGGCAACGGCGCGACGACGGTCCGCTCCCGGTCATCGAGATAAGGACTGACGACGGCACGGAGCCTGTCGTCGAAAGCCGGAGAGGCGAGGTATTCGAGAAGGGCGCGAATACCGCTTTGCCGTGGGTCAGTCTCCGACATAGTCCGTCAGATCCGCTTTCTCGCCCGGCGCGAAGTCGACATGGATGTGGTTGCCGTCATGGTCGTTGATGTTGACCTGCTGGATGCCCATTTCCGGCAGCACACCGCAACGATATGCAACCTTTTCCTTGCGCAGATGCGCCAGGAACTCGGCCAGGCCCTCGGCCTGTATGGCGAAATGTTCGAGCTGCGCGTCCGGCCGGTAGGGAGCCGGATCCTTCGTCACGCCGACCAAATGCACCATGGCCGCGCTGTTCGCGTAGAGCCAGGCGCCGGGGAAGGGAAAAGGCGGGCGCTCGCCCGGGTGCATGTCGAGGACGCGGCCGTACCAGGCCACCATCGCGTCGAGATCCTTCGTCCGGATATTCACGTGATCGAGGGTTTTTAGCGCCATGGGCTTTTCTTTCTGTTCACGTTATGTTTCAGTTTCTCCCCGTCTCCATTAAGCATAGTCCATGACCGATCAACTTCCCAACCGCGATGCGCGCCGCCTCTTCCTCCACCTGCACGCCCTCGGCGACTCGCCGGGCCGGCCGTTCCGGCGCAAGGACGTGCCGGAGCTGATCCACCGGATCGGGTTCGTGCAGGTCGACAGCATCCGCACGGTGGAGCGGGCGCATCACCACATCCTGTTTTCCCGCGCCAACGCCTACAAGCCGGACTGGCTGCACCATCACCTGGAGCGCGAGCGGACCCTGTTCGAGAACTGGACGCACGACGCCTCCGTGATCCCGGTCGAGTTTTTCCGCTACTGGAAGCCGAAGTTCCACCGCACGCGCGAGCGGCTCATGCGGTTCGACTGGTGGCGCGAGCGGCTTGGAGAGGATTACGAGGAGACCTGCGCCCGGATTCGCGCCCATATCGAAGAGAACGGTCCGGTCCGCTCGCGCGATCTGACGGCGGACGAGAGCCATCACGATGGCTCGGACGAGAACAAGGCCTGGTGGGGCTGGAAACCGTCGAAATCGGCGCTCGAGCATCTCTGGCGCACCGGCCAGCTGGCCGTCTCGGCGCGGGAGGGGTTCCAGAAGGTCTACGATCTGGTCGAGAAAGTGGTGCCGCCGGAACATTACGAGCCGGAGGTGCATGACGAGGAGTTCATCGACTGGGCCTGCCGCTCGGCGCTGGAAAGGCTCGGCTTTGCGACTCCGGGAGAGCTTGCCGCCTACTGGGACGCGATCACGCCGGCCGAGGCGAAGGACTGGGCGGAACGCCAAGGACCGGAGACCGCGATCCCTGTCGATATCGGCAATGCGGATGGAACGGTGCGGCGCCATCTGGCGCGCCCCGATGCGCTCGATCTCGCCGGCGAGGTCCCGCCGCCGCCCGGACGCGTCCGCTTCCTCAGCCCGTTCGACCCGGCGCTGCGCGACCGCAAGAGGCTGCAGCGCCTGTTCGGCTACGATTACCGGATCGAGGTCTTCGTTCCGGAGGAGAAGCGGCAATACGGTTACTACGTCTTTCCGATGCTGGAGGGCGACAAGCTGACCGGCCGGATCGACATGAAAGCGGACCGCCCGGCGGGCGCGCTCCGCATACGTAAGCTCTGGCTGGAGCCGCGCCTCACCCTGACGCCGCAGCGCAAGGCCAAGATCGAGGCGGAACTGCAGCGCTGGCTGAAGTATCTCGGCCTGGAGCGGGCCGAGGGCGACGGGTTCGAGGTCGCGCTTTAGCGGTCCACTTCGGTCGCGGCGCCCGGATTTCTCGGGGAGGTTCGATCATATGTTGAAGGGAAGCTGCCAGTGCGGCGCGGTGATTTACGAGGTCGATGCCACGCCGATCGATATTTACGTCTGCCATTGCACCGAATGCCGGAAACAGTCGTCCTCGGCTTTCGGGATCTCGGTGATCGTGCCGGCCGAGGCGATGCGGATTGTCGAAGGCAAGACCAGGATCTGGACACGCCCCACCGCGTCCGGAGGCGAGATCCTGTGTCTCTTTTGCGAGACCTGCGGGAGCCGGATCTCTCATGCGGATCCGGCCGAAGACGTGGTCTCGATCAAGGGCGGATCGCTTGCCTCTCCTGTTGATCTGACAGGCGTCAAGCACATCTGGACGCAAAGCAAGCTGCCCGGAATTACGATTCCCGCCGGATGCGAGAGCTTTGAGAGAGAGCCGGCGTAGCGCCGCTGTTCAGTCCGCGCCGGCGGGATGCCGCCGCCGCAGTACCGACCTCGCGGTATCGATGAAAGCGCGCAGCTTCGGGTTGTTGGACATGCGGTCCGGGTAATAGAGGAAGAGACCCGTTTCCTCGACGGAAGCCTCCGGCAGCACCTCGACCAGACGGCCTTTGGCCAGCTCGTCAGTGAGCATCGGCTCGAACATGTAGATGATGGCGAGGCCTTCGAGCGCGAGTTCCAGAGCGATCGTCCAGTCGTTGACGATGATGTTTCCGGTGCTCGGCACCCGGACTTCGCCTGTCCCGGATTCCAGTTCCCAGTCGTAGATCCCGCCGGACGGCATGCGGTAGGACATGCAATCGTGGTTCGCCAGATCCTCGAGGGAGTTCGGCAGTCCGCGGCGTTCGACATAGGACGGTGCGGCAGCCATGATGGTCCGGAACGGCGGGGTCAGGCGGAAGGTTTTCATGTCCTGATCGATACTGCCGCCGAGCCGCACGCCGGCATCGAATCCCCCGGCCACGATATCCACGAAGCGCTTGTCGGAATCGAGTTCGATCTTCAGGTCGGGATAGCGCCGGAGCATTTCCTTCACCACGGGGATGACCGCCATCGAGCTGAAAGGCTGGGCGACGGTGAGCCGGAGCAGACCCGAAACGCTGCCCTGCGCAGACTTCAGCCGCTCCAGCGCATCGTCCAGCCCGGCAAGTGACGGCCCGGCCGAATCCACCAGCAGCTGGCCCCAGTCGGTTAGCGAGACGCTGCGGGTGGTGCGGGCGAAGAGCGGCAGGCCGAGCCGGTCCTCCACCATGCGTACGGAATGGCTGACAGCCGAGGCGCTCATGCCGAGCTCCTTGGCGGCGGCGGCGAACCCGCCGCGCCTGGCGACGGCGAGAACGACGGGGAGGTGGGGGAGAAGGTCACGGCTCATTGCTGAGAAATATTGAATAATCCTTGCGGTTCAAGGGTGGATGTCATTTTCGCATATGCACCCATCTTCTTTCCCAACGGCGACGGAAGCGGCGCGGTGATGCGTCACGGGCTTTCGCGCGTGTGGGAGAGCGAAAAATGATCACACTCAATCTGAACGGCACCGAGCACCGGCTTGATGCCGAAGGCGACATGCCTTTGCTATGGGCGATCCGCGACCATGTCGGTTTGACCGGCACGAAATTCGGCTGCGGCCTGGCGCAGTGCGGTGCCTGCACCGTCCATGTGGACGGCGTGCCGGTGCGCTCCTGCCAGACCTTCCTCGGGGACATCGAGGGCGCGAAGGTGACCACCATCGAGGGCATTGACGGCAAGGTGGCGGAGACCGTGCAGGCGGTCTGGGCCGATCTGGACGTGCCGCAATGCGGCTATTGCCAGTCCGGGCAGATCATGTCCGCAGCGGCGCTTCTCGCCGAGACGCCGAAGCCGACGGACGAGGATATCGACGCGGCGATGAGCGGCAATCTCTGCCGCTGCGCCACCTACCAACGCATCCGCGCCGCGATCCACGAAGCGGCCGACCGTCTGGAGGCCTGATCGATGCTGGTACAGAAACTCAATGAAATGGCCCGGGAAATGACCGCACGTGCGAAGACCGAAGCGGTCTCTCGCCGTGGCTTCCTGCTCGGCGCCGCCGCGACCTCGGCAGGTGTTGCCATCGGTTTCCGCCCGCTCGCCGGGCTTGCCGCTACCGAGCCGGCGAAAGCCGGTGCCGATCTCGCGGCCTATATCGCGATCGCCGACGACGACACGGTGACGATCTATTCCTCCCAGTTCGACATGGGGCAGGGTTCCTATCACGGGATCGCCACGCTGGTGATCGAGGAGCTCGGCGCCGACTGGAGCCAGGTGAAGGTCGAGGGCGCTTCGGGCAATGTCGCGCATTACGGCAACATTTTGTGGGGCGGCCAGTTCCAGGGTTCCGGCGGCTCCACCTCCATGGCCTCCTCCTGGGACCGCTACCGCAAGGCCGGCGCCGCGGGTCGCATGATGCTGGCCGAGGCGGCGGCGAAGGAATGGGACGTGCCTGCCTCCGAGATCACGGTCGAGAAGGGCGTCATCGCCCATGCCGGTTCGGGTAAGTCCGCGGGCTTCGGCGCCTTCGCCAGGGCAGCAGCGGGCGTGACCATTCCGGAGGATGTCGCGCTGAAGGATCGTTCCGAATGGACGGAGATCGGCAACCCTGATCTCAAGCGCTATGACCGGGTCGGCAAGACCAAAGGGCAGCAGGATTTCACCATCGACGTGAAGCTCCCCGGCATGCTGACCGCGGTGATGATCCATCCTCCCAAGTTCGGTGCGATGGTCGCCTCCGTCGAAGCCGCCGAAGCCAGGGCGGTGAAGGGCGTCACCGATGTCGTCACGATCCATCGCGGCGTTGCGGTGGTCGCGAAGGACATGTGGGCCGCGCTCAAGGCCCGCGACCTGGTGAAGGTCGCCTGGGATGAGAGCAAGGCGGAGAAGCGCGGTTCGGCCGAGATCATGGCCGAGTATCGCGACCTCGTCGCCAAGCCGCCGATGGCGGTTGCCCGCAAGGACGGCGATCCGGACGCGGCGCTTGCCTCCGCCGCCCGGGTGATCGAGGCGACCTACGAGTTCCCCTATCTCGCCCACGCCGCCATGGAGCCGCTGAACGCTGTCGCCGCGATGAACGCGGATGGCGTGCTGGAGATCTGGGGCGGTCACCAGATGCCGGACTATTACCAGCAGATGGCCTCCAAATTCTCGGACGTGCCGCCGGAGAAGATCCGCATGCATGTCATGAAGACCGGCGGCGGTTTCGGCCGTCGGGCGACGCCGGATGCCGAGGTCATCACCGAGGTCGCGGCCATCGGCAAGGCGATCGGCTGGAAGGCGCCGGTGAAACTCCAGTGGACCCGCGAGAACGACATGCGGGGCGGCCGCTACCGTCCGGCCTATGTCCACAAGATGCGGGCGGGGCTCGATGCGGACGGAAAGCTGGTGGCGTGGGACAACCACATCGTCGGCCAGTCCATCGTCGCCAACACGATCTTCTCCGGCCTGATCAAGGACGGGGTGGACGCGACGTCGGTCGAGGGGTCCTCGACGCTGCCCTATGCCATTCCCAATCTCGGCGTCGGGCTGACGACGGCGGAGGTCGGGGTGCCGGTGCTCTGGTGGCGCTCCGTCGGCTCGACCCATACCGCCTATGCGACCGAGGTCTTCCTCGACGAGGTGATCGCGGCGACCGGCGCCGATCAGGTCCAGTTTCGCCTCGATCTGCTGAAGGACCATCCGCGCCATGCGGGCGTGCTGAGGCTCGCGGCGGAAAAGGCGGAATGGGGCAAGCCGCTGCCCGAGGGGCATCACTGGGGCGTCGCCGTTCATGAGAGCTTCCACTCTTATGTCGCGGAGATCGCCGAGGTCTCGGTCGAGAACGGTCAGGTGATCGTGCACCGGGTGGTCGCGGCGGTCGATGTCGGCACGCCGATCAACCCGGATGTCATCAAGGCGCAGGTCGAGGGCGGCATCGGGTTCGGTCTCGGCTCCGTGCTGAGCGAGGAACTGACCCTGACCGGTGGCGAGGTCGACCAGGGCAATTACGACAGCTACCTGCCGCTCCGCATCGATCGCATGCCGACGGTCGAAGTGCATATCGTGCCGAGCACGGAACGCCCGACCGGCATCGGCGAGCCGGGCGTGCCGCCGATCGGCCCCGCCATCGCGAATGCGGTGTTCCGCGCCAGCGGCCAGCGGGTCCGGACCCTGCCCTTCGAGAAGGGCTTCAAGGCCGCTTGAGCGGGTTGCGAAGTGTGATCTCTGAAAGGCCGGCGCCCCGCAACGGGGGGCGGGTTTTTCAATCCAGGTGGGCATTCCCGGCCTGGCCCCGGGCCC